>CAIVXW010000403.1 GCA_903910005.1 uncultured Methylococcaceae bacterium | reverse complement strand
GCCTACCGCCTACCGCCTACCGCCTACCGCCTACCGCCTACCGCCTACCGCCTACCGCCCCCTACCCCCTGACCCGGTGCCCTACCCCGGTGAAAATCAGGGCAGTCAGCAGCATGAGGCCGGCGAAAAACCAGAAATAACCCGCTCCCTGCAGCCAGCCGGTTCCGTCCGGGCGGATCGACTGATTGACCAGCGCGGTCAGCAGGTTGCCCATTGCCACCGAAACCATGAACAGCGACATCACCAGCGATTTCAGGGCTCGGGGTGCCTGGGTATACGCCAGTTCCAGGCCGGTCACTGACACCATCACCTCCGATGCGGTCAGCACCAGGTATGCCAATAGTTGCCAGCCGATGGACGGTCGGATCCCGGTATCAATCCAGCCCTGAATCCAGCCGGCCAGGGCGAAGGATGCAGCGGCCAACAGCATACCTGTGCTGATTTTTGCCACCGCCGTCACCCGGACATGGCGTTCCAGAGCCGGATAAAGCCCGTAATGGAACAGCGGGGTGAGCAGCAGGATCAGCAGTGGATTGGCCGCCTGAATCTGCGACGGCAGTAGGGTGACGCCCAAAATCCGGCCATCCATCGCCCGCGCCTGCAGAACCCAGGACGAACCGGTCTGATCGAACAAAGCCCAGAAGATGGCCAGACAAAGGTAAATGGGCGAAAGCCGCAGCAGACAGGCCAGTCCACCGTCCCGGTGCAGTGTTTCCATGAACCGCTGCGGCCCGATCGGGGCAACGTGGGCATAGCGATACCGGCCCAGCCAGAACACGATTACCGCCAGCAACATCAGCAGGGCGGGTAGTCCGAAGGCCCAGCCGGGTCCCCGGGTCGCCAGCAGCCACGGTGTCACCAGCATGGCGGCAAAGGCTCCCAGATTGATGGCCCAGTAAAACCAGCCGTATACCCGGCCAAGACGGTGGCGATTGGCGGCGG
Source organism: uncultured Methylococcaceae bacterium (assembly GCA_903910005.1). Taxonomy (GTDB): domain Bacteria; phylum Pseudomonadota; class Gammaproteobacteria; order Methylococcales; family Methylococcaceae; genus CAIVXW01. The sequence goes on along the minus strand of CAIVXW010000403.1, from coordinate 6,806 downwards.
CGAATTGATCGCCCAGGTGAGCCGAAACGCACGGCTTGATGCCACCGGCTCCCAGGGCGATCAAAGCCTGGCCCCAAATCAGCCCACTGCGGGTGTCGTCCAGTGACAGCACCAGATGTCCCAGACAGTACAGCAGGGAAAGGCTCAGGATGGTCCGGTATTTGCCAAGCCAGATGTCGGACAGCAACGCCCCCAGCAGGGGGGTGAAATAAGCCGCTGACACAAACAGGTGAAAATGGGCCTTGGCCTGCTCCGGCGTCATGGGGTCGGGGGTTCCGCCGTCACCGGTCAGATACTGGCTCATGTAAACCACCAGCACCGCCCGCATACCGTAATAACTGAACCGCTCGGCCGCCTCGTTGCCGATGATGAAGGGAATCCCCGGTGGCAGGCCGGGAGTGGAAACGGGTTCGGAACGAAAGCGGGACGGTTTCATCGGGGTCACAGGGTCGGGTGGCGGGCAGCCCGGTCAGGCCTGTGCAGGCGATGGGCTGAACTTCGGTCTTGTGGTAACCGCAGCGATTTTGCCACAATGCCGGAGTTTTCCGAACCAGTGATCCCCATTTTGTCCTCCCTCCCCCTGTCCCCCTGGTAACACCATGCCCGTTGCAATTCCGGAAGATATTCCCGCCACCGCAGCCGAGTCGTTCAGTGCCGCCCTGCAGTATCATCAGGCCGGAAACTGGCAACAGGCCAGGGTAGCCTATGAACAATGCCTGGCGCACGACCCCGCCCACCCCCACGCAAGGGCCAATCTGGGCAGCGTGTATCGACAACTGGGGCTGACGCAACAGGCACTGGATTGCTTGCTGCACGCTACCACGGCAGCCCCGGACGATGCCTGTGCCCACTACAATCTCGGTAATCTGTACCGCAGCCAGGGGCAGCGACTCCAGGCGGTGCAGTCTTATCGCCACAGCCTGGCCTGCGCCGCATCCCGCAGCCAGTTCGCCCGAACCGCCTATAATCTGGGTTTGACCCTGGCCGAACTGCCTGATCCAGACGCTGCCGAAACCGCCTATCGGCAAGCCTGCGAAGCAGATCCAGACCACACCGATGCACGGCTTAACCTGGCCAGCCTGCTGGCCGGGCAGGGCAGATTAACAGAGGCCGCCTGTCTTTATGAGCAATTGCTCGAACGCAATCCTGCGGAGGCACGGGTTTTCAATAATCTGGCCAACCTTTACCAGGAAGCCGGTCGCATTGAAGATGCGTTGACCCTCCTGCAGAAAGCCATTGACCTGCAGGCAACGTTACCGCAGCCGCGCAGTAACCGCCTGATGGCACTGCAATATGATCCGGCGATCAGTCCGGCGCAATGGCTGGAAGAAGCCCGTCAGTGGGGTGCCTGGGCCACGGCCCGTGCTACCGATCTTCTGGGGTGTTCCCCCGGACGACGTTTTCGCGTCCGCCCGGCCCGCGCTCCACTGCGGGTCGGCTATGTTTCAGCAGATTTCTGTATGCACCCGGTCGGATTGTTTCTGACAACCGTCCTGGCGGCCCATGATCCGACCCGGATCACGCCCGTACTCTACAGCAACGGATCACCCCGGGATGGTATCACCGCACAACTGATACAGGCGGTACAAGGCAAGGGCGGTGGTTTCAGGGAAGTGAAGGAACTGGACGACCTGACCCTGGCCCGACAAATCGGCGTGGATGAGATTGACGTGTTGGTCGATCTGTCCGGACATACCGGCAAATCCCGTCTGGCCCTGTTTGGCTTGCGTCCGGCCCCGGTACAAATAACCTGGCTGGGGTATTTTGCGACCACCGGACTGCCAGCCATGGATTTCATTTTGCTGGATCGCTACCACGCACCGGAAGGTACCCAAAGCCAGTTGACCGAACGCCTCATTCACCTGCCGCACAACCGCTTCTGCTACACCCCGGTCGCCTTCGCGCCAGAGGTTGCTCCGGCTCCCCGCGCAAAAAATGGCTATGTAACCTTCGGCAGTTTCAACAATACCGCCAAGCTCAATCCAGCCGTGCTGACCACCTGGGCTGACATTCTTTCCCGGCTGTCCGACAGTCGGCTGATTATCAAGTGGCGCACCCTTGCCGATGCCACATACCGCCATTACCTACAGGACTTTTTCAGCCAGCACGGTATCGCACCGGAACGGCTGGAACTCAGACCCATGTCACCACACCGGGAATTGCTGGAACAGTATGCCGACATTGACATCCTGCTGGATCCCTTTCCGTTTTCTGGCGGACACACCAGTTGTGAAAGTCTGTGGATGGGCGTGCCCGTCATCACCCTGCCGCAGACCCGCATTGTCAGCCGACAAACCTTCAGCTTTCTGGCCCTGCTTGATTTGCCTGAACTGGTGGCCTCAAGCCCGGCCGATTACGTGGAGCGGGCCGTGGCACTGGCAAACCGTCCGGCCTGGCTGCAACAGTGGCGCGGGCAACTGCGGCAACGGATGCAGGCATCGCCTTTATGCGATGCGGCGGGTTTTACCGCTGATCTGGAAGCGGCCCTGCAGACAGCTTTCGATACGCTACGTCGAGAGAGTGCGCTGCTTCTGGCAGGTGAAGGCGTTCGATTGCGGGAACAGGGTGGTTCGGTCACGGAACGGATTGCCTGTTACCGGCAGGCCTGGCAACTGGCCCCCGAAGAAGCCATCTACGCCGCCAACCTGGCCTCGGCCCTCAGTGAAGCCGGTCGGACAGCGGAGGCGGAGCAAACTGCCCGGGATGCCATAGCCGCACAGCCTCAACGCTTTGAACCCTGGTTCAATCTGGGCGTGGCTCTGGCAGCACAACAAAAGGAAACCGAAGCAGCGGAAGCATACACCCGGGCCGCAGCAGCGTTACCGGCACAATCTCCGCACCAGGTGACTGCCTGGCAGGCAGCCGCAGACGCCTGGAGTCGGGGACGTCATAGCCTGAAGGCTGCCCGCTGCTATCAGGCCGCCTTGCGGGCACTCGGCCCTGCGCCCTGCCCGCAACGGGCTCATTTGCTGGGCACCCTGGGAGAAATGCTGGAGGCTCTGTATCAATTTCCGGAGGCAGAGACGGCCTACCGGGAAGCCCTGGCCATCACCCCGGATGACCCGGCCCAGATCACCAATCTGGGCAATGCCCTGCGGGCGCAGCGTCGCCATGACGAAGCGCGACGTTGTTACGAACGGGTTCTGCACCTGTGCCCGGAGTTGGCCGGTGCCCACACCAACCTGGGTACGGTGTTTCAGGGACTGGGTGACAACGAAGCTGCCGTGGCCTGTCACCGCAAGGCACTGCAACTGGATCCCACCCTGGCACCGGTCTGGAGCAATCTGGCCGCCGCCATGACCTACTCCCTGCAGCACCGTCCTGACCAACTGCGCGAAGCTCTGAGCGGGTTCGACCAGACCTTCAGTCGAACGGAACCACCACGCTACGCCATGACCGATTCACTGTCAGCACGGCGTCTTCGGGTTGGCTATGTGTCGCCGGATTTTCGCAAGCACGCGGTGGCATATTTTGCCTTACCGCTGATTGAAGGTCATGATCGGGAGACCGTAGAGGTATTCTGCTATTACAACCACCTGCAACAGGACGAGTGGACGGCCCGTTTCCAGGCCCGAGCCGATCACTGGCGATCCATCGTAACCCTATCCGATGAAGCACTGACCCAGGTCATTCGTGACGATGGCATTGATATTCTGGTCGATCTGGCTGGACACACCGAAGGCAACCGGCTTCTGACCTTCGCCCGCAAACCGGCTCCGGTGCAAGTAACCTGGATGGGTTATGTCACGACCACCGGGCTGCACAACATGGACTGGCGCATTACCCACACCGACGCCGATCCACCCGGCAGCGAACACCATTACAGCGAACAGTTATGGCGACTGGATGGAACCCTGTGGTGTTACCGACCGCTGGCCGACATGCCTGCGGTCGCACCGCCCCCGTTTGAGCGCAAGGGTTACGTAACTTTTGGCAGTTTCAATCGTTATTCCAAGAACGGACTGCGGGTGCTGGACGCCTGGGCCACGATACTTCGGCGGGTTGCGGATTCCCGTCTGCTGCTGTGTATTCCCGAAGGCACGGTTCGGCGGGAGGTGGCCCGTATTTTTGAGTCGCGGGGGGTCAATCCGGCCCGAATCGATTGTTTCGCCAAGGTGAGCCATGCTGAATTCTGGGCTTTACATGCAGAGGTGGACATTGCCCTTGATCCATTCCCGTTTGGCGGCGGCACTACCACCTGCGAAAGCCTGTGGCTGGGTGTGCCGGTAGTGACGGTCACCGGACGGGAAGATGGCGATTTTGCCCCCCGTTTCGCCAGTCGTATGGGGCGGGCCTTTCTGTTGAACCTGGGGCTGGGAGAACTGGTCACCGAAACCGTGGCCGACTATTGCGACACTGCCGTGGCGTTGGCCGACGATCCGGCAAGGCTGTGCGGCTTGCGGCAAACCCTCCGTCCCCGCATGGCGGCCTCACCCCTTACGGATGAAAAGCGTTTTGTAGCGGAGATGGAAGCCGCGTATCGTGCCATGTGGCAGAACCGGTCAGGCGACACCTGAAGGGTTCGGGCAACTATCCTGACAGCAGCGGGTACGCGGTATAATCCCGCTAACCCAAACTTTAGCCCCGAACACGGAGATTTCCATGCATCTACACGAATACCAGGCCAAGCAACTGCTGGCCGCCCAGGGCATTCCCATTCCTTCCGGCCATCCGGCCCGTTCTGCCGCCGAAGCCGAAGCGGGTGCCATGCAGCTCGGCGGCGAACAATGGGTCGTCAAGGCCCAGGCCCATACCGGCGGGCGTGGCAAGGCCGGTGGTGTCAGGCGGGTGGACAGCCTGGCGGCACTGCGCTCGGCAACCGAGAGCCTGTTGGCTACCCGGTTGGTCACGCTGCAAACCGGCCCGGCAGGGTTGCCGGTCGACACGGTGCTGGTAGAGGCGGTCACACCCTTCGTGCGGGAACTGTATCTGGGTGCCCTGCTCGACAGAAATCAGGCCTGCATCGTATTCATGGCCTCCGCCGCCGGTGGCATGGACATCGAAACCATCGCGGCCCACGATCCGGCGCAGATTCTGATCCTGGCCGTCGATCCACTGCGGGGGCTGGATGACTACCAGTGCCGTGACATCGGCTTTGGTCTGGGCTTGTCGGCGGCGGCGGTGGGTCGCCTCACCCGGATCATGCAAACCCTGTATCGGCTGATGCACCAACTGGATTGCAACCAGATTGAAATCAACCCCCTGATAGTAACCGCAGACGATCAACTGATCGCGCTGGATGCCAAGCTGGAAATTGATGACAACGCCCTCCCTGCCCATCCGCACCTGGCTGCCCTGCGTGATGGCCGTCAGGAAGACGGGCGCGAAGCCACAGCCCGCGAACACGGCCTGAGTTATGTCGCCCTGGAAGGGCAAATCGGCTGCATGGTAAACGGTGCCGGACTGGCCATGGCAACGCTTGATGTCATCCGGCTGCACGGTGGCCGTCCGGCCAATTTCCTTGATGTAGGGGGTGGAGCCACCGCAGCCCGGGTGGCGGAAGCCTTCAAGCTGATTTTGTCCGATGCCCAGGTGAAGGCCGTCCTGGTCAATATTTTTGGCGGCATCGTGCGCTGTGACCTGATCGCCGAAGGCATCATTGAGGCAGTGCGGGAAGTGGGGGTCGGGGTTCCGGTCATTGTACGGCTGGAGGGTACCCATGCCGAAGCCGGTCGACACCTATTGAATGAATCCGGACTGGCCCTGATAACCGCGACCGATCTTGATGACGCCGCCAGCCGGGCAGTAGCCGCAGTGAGTTACACATGAGCATATTGATAGACCAAACCACACGGGTCATTTGCCAGGGTTTTACCGGCAAACAGGCGACTTTTCACTCGGGCCAGTGCCTGGATTACGGCACCCGGCTGGTGGGCGGCGTAACGCCCGGACGTGGCGGGCAGCTTCATCTGGGGTTGCCGGTGTTCGATACGGTCAGGCAGGCCGTTCAGGCGACCGCAGCCACCGCCAGCATGATCTACGTACCGCCGCCCTTCGCGGCAGATGCCATCCTGGAAGCGGTCGACGCCGGTATCGAACTGATTGTCTGCATCACCGAAGGTATTCCGGTGTTGCAGATGATGCGGGTCAAGGCGATTCTGGCCCACAGCCGGACGCTGCTGATCGGGCCCAACTGCCCCGGCATCATTACACCGGGAGCCTGCAAAATCGGCATCATGCCGGGTTTCATCCACCAACCGGGCCGCATCGGCATCGTGTCGCGTTCAGGAACCCTCACCTACGAAGCCGTCCACCAAACCACCCGGGCAGGACTGGGCCAGAGTACCTGTGTCGGCATCGGCGGTGACCCGATCAAGGGAATGGATTTTATTGACGTGCTGGCCCGGTTTGAACAGGACACGCAAACCTCAGGCATCATTATGGTGGGAGAAATTGGCGGGCAAGCCGAAGAAGAGGCCGCCGAGTACATCAAAGCCCACATCAGCAAGCCGGTGGTGGGATACATTGCCGGGCTGAGTGCCCCGCCGGGCAAGCGCATGGGCCATGCCGGTGCCATCATCGCAGGTGGTGCGGGCAGCGGTGCCAGCAAGGTTCAGGCGTTGCGGGCGGCAGGCGTTGAGGTGGTCGATAGCCCGGGACAAATGGGCAACCGCATGAGCGCGATGCTGCCTGCCGCCTTCCGCAGGCGGTAGGCACATTCGCCACTTAACCAGCCACGCGGCCAGGATGGCCGCGCCACTCACCCCTCACCCCTCACCATTCACCACCCACCCCTCACCATTCACCATTCGCCATTCACCCCTCATCACTCATCACTCATCACTCATCACTCATCACTCATCACT
>CAIVXW010000402.1 GCA_903910005.1 uncultured Methylococcaceae bacterium | reverse complement strand
CTCCTCGTTACCTACTCTTATATCTAATGTGAATTCGGGATAAGGCTGGGGGCAGGTGTGACTGGCGACTGGGGAGCATGGATTGCCGGTTGGTGTGCGCGGCACTCACTCGCCTCTGATCCCACCGAGTTGTCAGTATGGTCGCGCTCCCGGGATAGCACTCGCTATTCACCACTCACCATTCACCTTATCGTTAACCCGAACTGACGTTAATCCATCCGAGGCTTTCATCGTGGAATCCATCAGTGCCTTTGAAATCATCAAGGTCGGCATCGGGCCGTCCAGTTCGCACACCATGGGTCCCTGGCGGGCTGCCGAGGCGTTCGTCCGGCAACTACCCACTCCCGACCAGGTGACGGGACTCCGCGTGTTCCTGTACGGTTCGCTGGCCAAAACCGGACGCGGACACGGTACCGATGTCGCCGTTGTTATGGGATTGTGCGGTGAGGACTACACCTGCATCGACACCACCACCCTGCCCGAACGTATCCGCCAGATTAAAACCTCCCGGCAAATTACCCTGCCGGGCAGCCAGAACCGGCTGACATTTGACCCTGACCGCGACATCTTGTTTGATCACGACACCACTCTGCCACGCCATGCCAACGGCATGCGCTTTGTGGCCAGTTACCCGGAAGGAGTCTGGCAGCAGACCTGGTATTCGCTGGGGGGCGGGTTCGTCGTCTGCGACGAAATGCCCGACCCGACTCCACCCGGCGGACGTATTGTCACCCCTTATCCCTGTCACAGCGGAGCAGAATTGCTGGCCAACTGTGCCCGGTTGGGACTGTCGGTTTCGGAACTGACCTGGCTTAACGAGCAGGCCTGGCGTACCCGGGAGGACATTGAGACTCACGCCTTGATGTTATGGCGCGAAATCAGGGCGTGCATTTTCCGGGGCGTCAACAGCGAGGGCTACCTGCCAGGCGGATTGCAGGTCAGGCGGCGGGCGGCTGACATCAATCGCAAACTGTTGTACGAGGTGGTCTACCACAATCAGGACGAATGGCTGACCGCAATTCGGGCCCAATCGCGTGAATTTACCCGAATAAACAAATGGATTTCCTGTTTTGCCCTGGCGGTCAACGAAGAAAATGCCTCATTTGGCCGCATCGTCACGGCACCGACCAACGGAGCCGCCGGGGTGATTCCTGCGGTACTGATGTACGCCTGGTGTTTTCTGGACGGCATTGACACCGATAAAATCGTCCGCTTCCTGCTGGTCGCCGGTGAAATTGGCACCCTGTTCAAAAAGAACGCCACCATTTCGGCGGCCATGGGCGGGTGTCAGGCCGAAATTGGTGTCTCCTCGGCCATGGCTGCAGCCGCGCTGGCCGACATCCTGGGCGGAAGCCCGGCACAGGTGCTTCAGTCTGCCGAGATCGCCATGGAACACCATCTGGGGCTGACCTGCGATCCGGTTGGAGGACTGGTGCAAATTCCCTGCATTGAACGCAACAGCATGGGAGCCATCAAGGCCATTACCGCTGCCAACATTGCGCTGGAAAGTGACCCCGGTGACGCCCGGGTCAGTCTGGATGCGGTGATTCGAACCATGTGGCAAACGGCCCGCGACATGAACAGCCGCTACAAGGAAACCTCTGAAGCCGGTCTTGCCATGCAGATTCCGGTCAGCTTGCCGGAATGCTGAACCGCAGGACAACAGAACAATAGCAAAACTATTGACAAGCCCGAAAGGGCAATTATAATACTCGTCTTTCCCGGCGAGAGCAGGGGTTCTGTGAGAATAAGATCAAGCAATGGTGTGGATGCTGAAATACTAATTTGGCATGCGCACGAAAGAATAAAGCCTGAGTTTTAATTAGGCAGTCAGGATATAAACT
>CAIVXW010000401.1 GCA_903910005.1 uncultured Methylococcaceae bacterium | reverse complement strand
GGTCTGATTCGTTTGGCCTGGTTGGCAAAAAGGGCGGACACGGCCTGATTGGCGGCGGGGGTAACGCCATCGTCTATTACGGTCAGCAGATTCAGCGTCAGTTGGCGGATGCCTTGCAGCGAAACCTGAGCGACAAGGCAAGAAGCCAGAAGTTTTCCGCCATCGCCAGTGTGTGGATTGCTGCAGATGGCAGGGTTACCCGGGCCGAGTTATCCGGCAGCAGTGGCCAGGCCGACGTGGATGATGCCCTGAAAAGTGCCCTGGCCGGTATGCGGCTAACCTTGAAGGCACCGCCTGAAAACATGCCGCAGCCGCTCAAAATCCGGATACGTTCCTGAAAACTGAACACCCCTTTGACTGACATTCACCCAAACCTGAGTGTTCGGAGTACACAATGAATTTGTCTCGAAAAAATCTGACGATGCTGTTCGCCTGCGGATTGAGTTTGTCCGCACAGGCCGGAGAGCGGGAAGAATTACTTAAACTGAAAAATACCACGGTCAACCTGATTGACGTATTGGTCAAGCAAGGCATCATCGACAAGGACAAGGCTGAGGCCATGGTGCGTGACGCCGAAGCCAGGGCGGGAGAGGAGGCCCGGCGTCAGGTTGAGGCGGAAAAGCTACAGGTTGAGAGTACGGTTAAGGGTCAGGCCAAGGGTAAATTCGGCCATGACCCGGTGCGGGTTACTTACGTGCCTGATTTTGTCAAGGATGAAATTCGCCAGGAGGTCAAAAAGGAGTTACGGGATGAGGTCGTGCAGGATGTAAAGGCACACGCCAAACAGGAAAAATGGGGCATCCCGGCGGCTTTGCCGGATTGGGTGAACCGGATTCGCTGGGCAGGAGACCTGCGTCTGCGGTTTGAAGATCAGTTTTTTGGCGCGGACAATCAGGCCGAGCGCTATTATGATTGGCCTCGCATCAACCGGACTGGAGGAATCGCTGCACCAGGCCTGGATCCCTTCCGTAACTCTACCATCGACCGCATCCGTTACCGGATGCGACTACGTCTGGGTATGGATGCAAACATTGGTGACGGGCTGAAGGCCGGATTACGGTTAGCCACCAGCAATGACCGCAGCCCCATCTCCATCAACCAGACCCTGGGCCAGAACGGCCAGCAGTATGAGCTGGCACTGGATCGGGCTTTTCTGCAGTACGATTATGTCGACGGTAAGGGCCATGACTGGTTGACCCTGTTGGGCGGACGTTATGCCAATCCCTTCCTGAGCAGCGATAACCTGTACGATCAGGATATGAGTTTTGAAGGGTTTTCCGGTACGGCCCACCTGCCCCTGCCATTGGGTAGTGGCGGTACCCACAAGACGCCGCCACCGGCCGGTCGCCAGCAGATCAACATGGGGCTTTCCAATCCCAATGAAGTCTACATGACCCTGGGTTTCTTCCCTCTGCAGGAGGTAGAGTTGTCTTCGCACGATAAATGGATGTGGGGCGGCCAGACCGGGGTCGACTGGGTCTTCATGGATGATGCCCGCATCCGAACCGGTATCGCCTACTACGATTATGACAACATACAGGCATTGCCCAATTCACTGGGTAGTCGCCGCAACGACTGGTCGGCTCCGCTGTTTTTCACTAAAGGTAACAGTCTGGCCCAAATCAGTAATGATGGCGACATCAATGCCGAACCCCGTCTGGTTGGCCTGGCCTCCGATTTCAACATTGTTGATGCCATGGTCAACCTGGATTACCGGGCCATCGGTGCCACCCACGTCATGCTGACCGGCAATTATTCCCGCAATCTTGGGTTTGATCAGGCCCAGATTCTGCGTCGTACCGGTAAGAACATCAGCCCCCGAATTGATGCCTGGCAGGTTCGGATTGATGTGGGTCATCCCGAGATGCGCAAGTTTGCCGACTGGAACGTCTGGCTGGCTTACAAATACCTTGAGCGCGATGCCGTACTGGATGCCTATACCGACTCCAACTTCCATTTGTCAGGAACTGATGCCAGAGGCTGGTTCCTGAGTGGCAGCTATGGTCTGGCTACGAATACCTGGCTCAACGTCCGCTGGCTCTCGACCAAAGCCATTGATGGGCCGGTGTTTGATACGGATGTAGTGCTGGTTGACCTGAACTCACGATTCTAAGCGGGAAGGTGTCTGGATATGCGTACCAAAATCGGGCTGAAACTTCTGACTGCGTCCCTGTTGCTGACCGCACCAGTGGTACTGGCCGAAGCCAAAAAGGAAGATGCAGCGATGCTGCAAACCCTGCGTAAGGCACAGGGCATGTTGCGGCAGGTCAGCCAGGAGAAAGCGGAACTGGAAACACGCAACGCCCAGTTGCAGGATCAGGTCACGTCACTGGAAGGCCGGGTTAAGGAGCTGGCTCCGCTTGAGGCCCAGGTGCGTGAAGCCCGGGCCAGCCTGGATCAGATGCACAGCCAGAATGAGGGTTTGCAGCACCGCATCAGCGAAGGGGCTGATCGCTACCGCAGTTTGGCTGAAAAGGAACGCAGCACGGCCGCAGAACTCAGTCAGTTCAAGCGTGACAACCAGACACTGGTGGATGCAGTCAGGGAACGAAGCGGTTGGGTGGATTCATGCACCCAAAAAAATGCCGATTTGCTGAATATCAATCGTGAACTGGTTGGCAAATACCAAAGCAAGGGATTCTGGACCAAGGTCAGGGAAATTGAACCGTTCATACAGACCGGTCAGGTGGATAAGGAAAACGAGGCCCAGGGTTATCGTTACCGGCTTGAAGACTTGCAGGTTACGCCCTGGCAGGAGAGTACAGTGTCGCAGGAAACTGAGGGCAATCCGGCTACACGGTAAACTCCGCTAACATGGTATGATGATGTCGTCCCTGCCCGGTAGTGGTGGGGGTGACTTGGCAACCGCCATAAAAATGGATAGCCTGAACCGGGTGAGTGGGGTATCGTCCTGATGTCATTGAACCGTCACGCCTCATTCACCCGTCTGTCAAGCGGTTGCCCTAACCTGTTGAACCCTGGCCGTCAAACTTTGCTGGTCGGCTTGGTTCTGTCAACGACCCCGCCCTGCAAGTGCGGAACGTGTTGTAGAGCCAGGTTCGGTTGACCCGCCCAAGCCGGTCTCATTCCGGCTTTTGCAGTCAGGGTCTGATGGCCTGGCAGGTGGAAAACCTGCGCTCATACCGCTGGCTGTGATGTTGCAGCCGCTATCCCTCCCCGCCCTCAAGGGTGCGGTTTCTCACGGAGTAACTGACCGATGAAACTGATAACGACTATACATCAGTACGATGTTTCCATGTTTACCTGGTGCATGAACCGGAAGCACCTGAACCTGTTCGCTGAAATCAGCCGCAGGATATCCCAGACCGGTGACGGGTACCTGTATGCCTTGCTGGGGGTGTATCTGCTTTGTTCATCCCTTCCGGTCGACCGGATGTTCCTGATAGCCGCCCTGCTTGCTTTTGGTAT
>CAIVXW010000400.1 GCA_903910005.1 uncultured Methylococcaceae bacterium | reverse complement strand
TTGTAACGTCAGTTGGGGTTAAGGACAGAGTGAATGGCAGAGGGCAGAGGGCAGAAGGCAGAAGGCAGATCGCCACTCACCATTCGCCATTCGCCATTCGTCATTCGCCCCCGATGCCCCTCGCCTACGGCAGTAAAACCTGCTCGGCCTCGTTGCGGAATTGTTGATCCCGCCGGAGTACCAGCATGGCTGTCCAGAGGTAACCACGTCCCATGCAGGGCCCCTGTTCGAGTGTCCGGAGTTGCGGGTAGGGAATGGCGGGGCGCAGGTGGTGATCGGCGTGGCGGGTCAAGCCGATGAACAGGAACAGGCTGATGGCTGAATCGTTGCGCCAGGCTCGGGCCGATAAACCGTATTGGTCACGCAATAGCCCGTAGTGCTGAAAATAATTGACGGCTTCCAGCACCCGAACCCCGTGATAGGCCTGGTTGAGAAATACCAGAGCGGCCAGCGGGCCAAAACAGAGCCACTGCAACAACACCCAGCCCAGCTCCACCGCCAACCCTTGCACCACCCGGTGCGGTCGGTTTTGCCAGGCCTGCCGCCACTGGTCACGGATACTGCGCCGGAAAAAATCGTCAAACCGTTCGCCCCGTGTTGCGGTGGAGGGATCGCCCGCCCCGCCCAGATGGGCATGATGGGCTTGCTTGTGCGAGACGTGAAAATGGTCGTAGCAAACGGTGGTCAGCAGCAATCGTCCCAGCCGTCTTTGCCAGGGCTTGCGCCGGTGTATCAGTTCGTGCGCCGGACAAATGGCGGCACAGCAGGCGTTGGGACCGGCCATCAGGCGAATCAGCAGCAGATGGATCAGGCTCAGGGTAATGTCCGCCGGAGTCGCCCAGGTGAGGCGTGACACCAGCCAACCCAGTGCCAACACGTTCAATATTTGCAACAATGAGAGTCCGTACAGGATGCCGTCGAAGAACCATGTCGGCGCGTGGCCCGGTACGATACGCGGTTCGGCGGGGCCGTAACGATCCAGCAGAATGACCAGCAGCATGGGCATGCCATACAGCAATACGGTCGGAAAAGTATGGGGTCCCGTGGCCAGAAACCCCAGCAGGGTCAGCGGAAAAATCAGGCTCAGGCTGTAGCCCAGCCACCAGCATTCAGTCAGCCGGGTCAAGGTTGGTATGTGCATGGAAATCAGTAAACACGACAATGCAGCGAAAAAATACTCGGACTTATTATATTGGCCTTTGTGCCACCTACCACGATCCGGCCCTGGCTCTGCTTGATGAGGCCGGGAACGTTCTGTTTGCCGAAGCCACTGAGCGGTTTCTGCAATACAAACGGGCTCTTGACGCCCCCCCCGACAACCTTTATCTGCTCCCGCAACTGTTGCGTCGGCATTGCCCCGATGCCGGTGCCTTTGTAGTGGCTGACAACTGGCTGGATTCGCGTCCCTACTATGAAAACCTGGCGGCAGTTCTGGGCTGGTTATCACCCGGCGGGCTACTGCAACGCGAACCGCGTCCGCTGGTTGCTCCGGTGCCGACCTTCCAGTTACACCACATGATGGCCTCCCAGCGTCAGGCCATACGCCGCCGCAACCTTAACCTGGCCCGCATTCTCCGCACCGATTTTCCGGATGCGCCGGTTCATTTCCGTCACTATGATCACCATCTGACCCATGCCGCCCTGGCCTGTCTGGGCAGCCCCTACTCCGAGGCCGTGTGTGCGGTCATTGATTCCTACGGTGAGGAAGGGGCATTGGCCTATTATGCCTTCCAGGAGGGGCGCATCACGCCCCTGTTCAGATCCAGGGGTGCCCAGAGCCTGGGATTCTACTACATGAAGCTCACCGAACTGTGCGGATTTGACTGGATGGGCGGGGAAGAATGGAAAGTGATGGGGCTGGCTGCCTATGGCACAGCCGATCCGGCCCTGATCCGGACTCTGGGCGGGTTGCTGACGGTTGACGGACTTGATCTGAAACGCCCCACCGCGACTGCCCACGCCCGGTTGCTGCACGAGCTGGAATGTCACCGCCGTTCCCCCACGGCTCCGCCTGAAGCCGCCGCTACCCTGGCTGCCAGCGGTCAACAGTTTTTCAGCGAAACCCTGAACCACCTGCTGACTCACCTGCATCGACAGCATCCCTGCGACAATCTGGTTCTGGCCGGAGGATGCGCCCTCAATTCCTCCGCCAATGGCCGGATACTGGCGGAAACCCCGTTTCAATCGCTGTTCGTTCCACCGGCACCGGCCGATGACGGCACGGCTCTTGGGGCGGCCTGGCTGGCCTGGCAGGCCGATCATCCAACCCGGACGCATGTACCGGCCCACCTGTCACCCTACCTCGGGCACACGCTGGCGACACACGCGATCGAACGGGTGGCCCGTTACAGCGGCTTGCCGGTCGGGTTTCATCCCGATGGGCAGATTCACACCGTGGCGGCGGAACGGCTGGCCCAGGGGCATATTCTGGGCTGGGTGCAGGGGCGTGCCGAACTGGGACCACGGGCTTTGGGTCATCGCTCCATTCTGGCTGACCCGCGCCAGCCCGACATGGGAGAGCGAATCAACCGCGAGGTGAAATTCCGGGAACGCTTTCGTCCCTATGCCCCGGCCATCCTGCACGAACGGGGTCCGGATTATTTCGACGATTATCAGGCTTCACCCTACATGGAACGTACACTGCGCTTCCGCCCCGACGCAATGGCCCGGGTGCCTGCCGTGGTTCACGCCGATGGCACTGGCCGTCTGCAAAGCGTCAGACCTGACTGGAACCCCTATTTTCATCCGTTACTGGCCGAATTTTACCGGCGTACCCAGGTTCCGCTACTGCTCAATACCAGTTTTAACGTCATGGGCAAACCCATTGTCCACAGTGTTGAGGACGCAGTCGCGGTATTCATGACCTCCGGCCTGGATGATCTGGTGCTGGGTGATTTTCTGTTCAGCAAAGCGGCGACACCATGACCGCAGCCACGCCGCACCGTTTGTGTCAGGCCATCATGGACGGGGCGGTCACCCCTGCAGAACTGGATGATTACCTGCGGTTACACCTGACCGATACCGGCGCGACCCTGCCGACCGTACCGACTGACTGGCTGCCACCGGCAGTACCGTTCCCACCGTCGGCAGCGCAATCGCGTCAGTTTTTGGCATGTCTGGCTCCCACCCTGTGGCTGGCGGGGGTGTGGTTGGCACGAGTGGCCCGACCGGACACGGCACAGCGGGACAGTGAGTGCCATCTGTTCGAACTCTACAGCCGCTCGCTGTCCCTGGCCGAGCCGCTGGCAGCCCCCGCCCGTCACCTGCGGGCCGGGCTGATTGAACTGGGATTGCCGGATTCGCTGGAAGAAGGTCTGGGGTCTGCACTGATTCCAGCGGCTGATTTCGTCTGGGGCATGCCTGCCCTGCAACTTGCCCTGTTGCACCGTCCCCGGCACTTTCTCCCTGAGCTGCTGGGGTTTACCCGAGCCCATTACGAACTGGAAGGACACTGGTGGCAGGCCGTCATGCCGTCGGCCCTGACCGGCTGGGTGCAATTGCGGCAGGCCGGACAGACAGTGGAACGGGCTCTGATTCACCGGGCGATTGCGACCTGTACGGCGCAGACACAGGCCGATTTCCAGCCCCGACTGGCGCAGGGGTACGCCCTGTACCGGGCGGCTTTTAGCGGTCTGGTCGAAGGGGCGATTGGCTGGATGCAGTCGGTTTCGTCTCCGCGCCAGGTGGTGCGTGACCTGGTCGCCGCCCGGCAGGCACATGCCATTGGCTATCACGGTCGGGTTCGGCTGGGGGGACGCTCGCTGGATGAATGGATGCGTACGAGTACCGATCCGGATGACTGGCTGGACAAACTGAAGGATTCCCCCTGGAGCGATACCGCGTGCCCCCAGGGTAGCCGTTTGCTGCGGGCCATGCAGTTTGGCGGGCCGATGTTCGGGGTTTTTTCCACCACCGAACAGCAACAATGGCAGCGATGGATGCAGTCGGACGAGACCACCATTGATTGGCCCACGCCGCCGACAAGCCAGTCCTCCCTCCCCCCACCGGGCGCAGTGCTACGCCAGCGGAGTGACGCAATAACATCCGGCACACCGACGGCCCGTCGGCTCTACCATGCCCTCCTGCAGGTAGACACGCCACTGGCCGTGCCAAGGGCGGCTGACCGGGTGGTTCAGCGCACCTTGCGACGTGGCCAGTGGCTGGCCCGGCTGTCGCGGCAGCCCCGTCTGCCACGTCCTTATGCAGCCGGATCGCTCCGTCATTTCATTGACGCGACCCATCGGCAGGAACTCGACCGCCATCGCCCGCTGGTCGCTGCCCCCGGTATCAGCCGCGATTTTTGCCGTTTCGCCCTGCTGCAACTGGCTCCCGCCATTCTGGTGGACGGTGCCTGGCTGATTGGCGTGGCCGGTCACGATGGCCGACTGGACGGGGTACGTCAGTCGCTGCTGCAAATTTACGCCGACGAAATCGGCAACGGCCAGGCGGAATGGAACCACCCCAACGTCTACCGCCGCCTGCTCGACAGCCTGGCCCTTTCGCTTCCCCCCATCGACAGCGAGGCATTCGTCGCGGATCGCCGCTTTATCGCAGCGGCCTTTGATCTGCCGGTCTATCTGTTGAGTATGGGCTGGCTGGCCGGGCGGTATTTCCCTGAATTGATGGGACTCAACCTGGCCATCGAACTGAGTGGCCTGGGAGCCACCTACCTGCGGGCCATTGACGTTCTGGCCCATTACGGCATGGACACCACCCTGTTCCGTTTGCATCTGTCAATCGACAACCCGGCCAGCGGGCATACGGCCCTGGCCAGAAACGCGCTGGAATCCTTCATGGCCCAACAGGAACGGCAACTGGGCCAACCGGCCCTGACCGGATTATGGCAGCGGGTGATTCGCGGCCATGACTCCCTGAATGCAGCCAGCCTCAGTCTGGTGGCCGGTTTGGCCCTTCATTATCTGCCGGAACGGCTGGGGCATGGCCGCAGGGCAGACCGGATATGCTAGAATGCCGCCCTCCCGGATGAGTCCGGCTTATCGACCCGGCCCTTGAAGGGCGGAGCCTGACGGCCCGGCAGGTGGAAAGCCTGCACCCATTCCGGTGGCTGTAATGTTGCAGCCACTATCCTTCCCCGCCCTGAAGCGCGGGGTTTCTCGCGGAGTAACTGATGAAACTCAATATCGCCCTGACCAAAATTTTCAAATTCATCACTTTCGTGCTGTTCACATTCATGGCACTGGTGTACTTCGGTGTACTGCTCATCATACCGCTGGACATCATGGCCCAGCTCATCAAATTGCTGCATGGTATCGGTTTGCCCACCGTGCTGGCCGTTGCCGTTGGCATTGCTGCCCTGGGCTACCTGGGCTGGGTGGTATCACGCATGCCCGCCCTGTATACCTTGCTGTTCAACATCGGTATTGACATCGCCACGTTCGGCAATACCCAGATCAAGCGGTTTGACGCACTGATCGAATCCATGCAAACCCCCGCAGCCGAAGACGCTGCCTGATCATCCGCTCATCCGGTGAGTGTGCCCGCGCACAAACCCGCCCCGTCATTCTCCAGGGATGCCGGGGTATTTTTTTGACTTTTTCTGATGGTCGGTACCCTTGATGGAACTCAATGATAGCCGGTTTGAACTGCCGGATTTTGGCGTGATTGCGGTCAGCGGTGAAGATGCCCGCACGTTTCTGGGCAACCTGCTGACGGCGGACGTGCGGACAGTGTCT
>CAIVXW010000399.1 GCA_903910005.1 uncultured Methylococcaceae bacterium | reverse complement strand
GCACCCCAAAAACGGTGTAGGTCAGGGCAGAAGCCACCACATAGGCCAATGACAGCAGAAACCCGCGTGAAACCGTAATGGCATGACCGTGCCCGACAATGATGCCGGACAAAATGGGAATCATCGGAAATACGCAGGGCGTGAATGACAGCAGCAGGCCAAAGCCCAGAAAGCTCAGGGCCGTGACCAGCAGTGAATCCTGGCCCAGAGCGTGTGCAATCCTGTCCTGCTCGGATACCTTGAGCGGCGGCGAGGGGGCGGTACTGGCGGCTGCGGTGGGCAGCGTGAGCGTCAGCGTCTGCTTCATGGGGGGGTAGCACACCCCGCGATCAGCGCAGCCCTGATAGGCGGCATCAAGCTGGATGGTGCCGGTTCCGGCCTGAACGGCGTCGGTCAGGGGCACAAGAAAATCAAGATCGCCCCGCAAAATCTCGACCTGGCCAAATTCGGGGTCATCATGAATTTCTCCGTGTGGCACGTTGTAGGAACCCGGCTCTACCGAATCGCCCGAGGCGGTGCGAAGCCCCACCTGCAGTTTGTCCCGATAAAGAAAATACCCCGGCGCGATCCGCCAGTGCAGCGACAGGGTACGGGCATCGACCGCTTCGGCACTGAAGGCGAACGCCTCGTCTGCGGGCAACAGTTCAGCCAAGCCACCACTGCGACGCCCAAACGACTTGAACCAGGCATTCTGTTTGGGAGGCGGTGCAGCGGAAACCGCCGGGGCAGATGACGGGGCCAGCGGCACTGCCAGCGTCTGCCGGTACGGCGGGTAACACACCCCCACATCCGCGCACCCCTGAACCGACACCACCAGCTCAACGCTGGCGGGGCGGGGAGCGGTCAGGCTGACAGGCACCGATAGCGTCAGATCATCCCGGTAAATTTCCATCTCGCCAAAAAATTCGTCATGCTTCATCATGCCGACCGGATACTGGATGTCGGCCAGGGTTACGCCGGGCGTGCTTGTCGCAATCCTGAATTTGTCACGGTACAGATAATAACCCGCAGCGATATGCCAGCGGAGTTGCAGCGTATCGCCACCTGATGTGGCAGACAAACGGAAGGCCTGCCCGGCCGGAAGCAAGTCGGTGGCGGCAACGGCCCGCGCAAGTCCAGGATATGCTGCGATCCAGAGCAGCAGCAAAAACGGCAAAAGCCTGAAATAATGGGTGATCATGGGCGCGGTCAGGAAGATGGGGATGGAACGGAGGCGGATGGGCGGGTGGCATCACCCAGCCAGGCCAGATAGGGCAGGTAGCCATCCTCAATCACCAGCGAAATCACTTCAGGAACCTGATACGGATGGTGACTGACCAGCGCGTCCTGCAAAGCCGCCAGACAGGCCTGTCGGGTTTTTATCAGCAGCAGGCATTCTTCACTGGATTCGATTTGGCCCTGCCAGCTATAAACAGCCTGCAATCCGGGTACAATGTTGACGCAGGCGGCCAGTTGTCGGGACACCGCCATCGTGGCCAGATGGTCGGCAACCGTCCGGTCAGGACAGGTGCAAAGAACAAGACGATAATCGGTAGACATAAAACGATACCGCTAAAAAAATGAAACCAGATTTTATACACACGGGTAACAGATGAATACGACGCAGTGGTTGTTACTGGCAGTGATCTGCCTGCCAGTCATCGAGATTTATTTCCTCATCCAGATGATCAGTGGACTGGGATTGCTATTGACCTTGTCATTGCTGATCGGTGCGGCGGCACTGGGGGGATATCTGCTCAGAAATCAGGGATGGCAGACCTGGATGAAGGTCAATGACGCCCTGCAAAGGGGCGAGCTGCCCGCCGAGGCATTGCTGAATGGCAGCCTCATCGCCCTGGGTGGTGGCTTGCTGCTGTTTCCCGGCTTCATGAGTGACCTGATGGCCCTGATCTGTCTCCTGCCCTTCACCCGCAAATGGCTGATGGGCTATCTGATCCGGAGCGGCAGTTTCAAGCCGTTTACGCCTGGCCAGCCGGGTTATCTGGAAGGCGAGTTCAAACGGGATGAGTGAGATGGATGCCCCGATCAGGGCCGGTTTCATCGGGCTGGGTGCCATGGGATTGCCGATGGCCCAGCGACTGGCCCGGCACCGCTGCCTGACCCATGTCTGGAACCGAACCGGCACCATTGCCGCACAACTGGCGCAGGACTGCGGCATCACCGCTGCCGTCACGCCCGCCGAGCTGGCTGCCCACGTGGAACAAATCCTGATCTGTGTCTCCCGCGATGCCGATGTGCTGACGGTGGTTGACGCGATACTCCCGGCACTTAAGCCGGGTACGGTCGTAATTGATTTCTCAACCATCGGTTGCAGTACGGCGGCCTTGATTGGCGAACGCATCAGGCAACGGGGCGGTGATTTTCTCGACATTCCGGTCAGCGGGGGCGTCGAAGGGGCCAGAACCGGCCAGTTGGTCATGATGGCAGGAGGGTGTAGCGCAACCCTGGCCCGGGTCAGGCCGTTACTTGATCATCTGGGGACACGCCTGGTTCATTTTGGTGATAACGGCCAGGGTCAGGCCGCCAAGGCCGTCAATCAGGTCATGGCGGCTGGCATCAATCAGGCGGTCACCGAAGCCCTGGCACTGGGAGCCAGGGCCGGACTCGACATGGATCCGTTGATTGACCTGCTGGCAGGCGGAGCGGCGGGCAACTGGTTTCTGCAAAAACGCGGCAAAACCATGATTCAGGGCCAGTACCCGCCTGGATTCAAGCTGGCACTGCATCACAAGGACCTGACCCTGTGCGAAACCCTGGCTACCGCACTGGACATAACCATCCCCCTGGCAAGCCAGACCCGGCAGGACTATCAACGCCTGATGGACAGAGGCTTCGCCGATGAAGATATTTCGGCCCTGTACCGACTCAAACAACCGACAGAAAATCCATGACATCATACCCACCCGGCCCCGTCATGTTCGACCTGACCGGCACCGCCCTTCACCCGTCCGAGGTAGCCATGCTGGAATCTCCGGCAGCCGGCGGCATCATCCTGTTCACCCGCAATTATCAAAGCCCCGAACAACTGGCCAGCCTGATCCGGGACATCCGGCAGATACGCCCCGGCCTGCTGATCGCCGTCGATCACGAGGGCGGGCGGGTACAGCGTTTTCGGCAAGGCTTCAGCCGGATTCCACCGGCTGCACGCTACCTGGAGTGCGGTGAGACCGCCGGATTGATGGCTCAGACAGCCGGTTGGCTCATGGCCATCGAACTGAGAAGCCTGGGGATAGACCTCAGTTTCGCACCGGTTCTGGATGTGGATACCGGCGTCAGTGCCATCATCGGCGACCGTGCATTCGCTCGTGAACCTGACACGGTTGCCGGACTGGCGGGCGCATTCATGGACGGCATGCACCGGGCCGGGATGGCGGCAACCGGCAAACATTTTCCCGGTCATGGCGGTGTGGCGGCCGATTCCCATCTGGAATTACCGGTGGACACCCGCAGCCTGGATCAACTGCTTGAACGGGACATCCCCCCGTTCAAACGCCTGATCACCCTGGGACTGGACGCCGTCATGCCGGCCCACCTGGTCTATCCGGCAGT
This sequence comes from uncultured Methylococcaceae bacterium, assembly GCA_903910005.1. Classification (GTDB taxonomy): domain Bacteria; phylum Pseudomonadota; class Gammaproteobacteria; order Methylococcales; family Methylococcaceae; genus CAIVXW01. Next base: position 1,013 of record CAIVXW010000399.1, on the reverse strand, counting down.
GGATGCGGAACCGGCCGGTTATTCCAGTCGCTGGCTACAGGGAATTCTCCGGCAGACCCTTGGATTCAGGGGGGTTATCTTCAGCGATGACCTGACAATGGCGGGGGCCGAATCGGCTGGCAGTTATGGAGCGCGTGCCCACAAGGCTCTGACGGCCGGTTGCGACATGGTATTGGTCTGCAATGCTCCGGAGGCGGCCCGCGAAGTGCTGGAAGAAACCGCAGGCCCGCCAGACCCGATACGACACCCGCGACTGCAAAGCCTTGCGGGCCGCTTCCCGGTCGACCGGGAACGGTTGCTGACTGATCCCGAATGGCTCAAGGCCGTTCAAACCATTACTTCACTGCATGAGACCCTGCAAGCATGACACTGACAGAAGAAATAAACCGCGTTGCCACTGAAGCCGAATGCCTGTACAGCCGTGAGGCCTTGTCCCTCGAACTGAACCGGATGGCGACCGAAATCACCGACCAACTGGGCGACACCCACCCCATCCTCCTGTGCGTGTTGAATGGCGGCATTATCCCGACCAGTGAACTGGCCACCCGTCTGGATTTTCCGCTGGAGATGGATTCCATCAAGGCCGGACGGTATCAGGGAGCGACCCGGGGCGGTGCTTTTCAGTGGATATTGCAACCCGGCCTGCCGCTCAGGGATCGCACGGTACTGATTGTGGACGATGTACTGGATGAAGGCATCACCCTGGCAGAAATCAGGCGGTACTGCACGGAACAGGGGGCCAGGGCTGTCCATGCCGCCGTCATCGTGGAAAAAATACTGGATAAACCCAAACCAGCCCAGGCCGATTTCATTGCGGTTCGGGCCGATAACCGGTACCTGTTTGGCTTTGGCATGGATTACAAGAATTACCTGCGGAACTGGCCGGGCATCTACGCCTGCAAAACCGTGTATTGAGTTGCCATTGCTCACCGGGTCAGGAATTTTTACGCTTCCGCCTGCTTCTGCCGGTTTTGGCGTGGCGGAATCAGCCTTTGCACGCTTTTTGCGGTTTG
>CAIVXW010000398.1 GCA_903910005.1 uncultured Methylococcaceae bacterium | reverse complement strand
TGCCATGACCCGTATCCGGTGTGCTGCAACATCGGCCTCGCGGAATTCGCGGGGATTGACCCACAACGATTTGACCGGCGTGCTGATTGCCAGCAACTCCCCGTTGCGATCAATGATTCGCCCCCGGTGAGACGGCAATGGCAACACGTCGACATGGCGCATGTCGCCCTGTTTCTGCAGGAATTGCCGATCCAGAACCTGTAGATAAACCGCCCGCCCAATCAGGACAGTCAGTGCCAGCAGCAGGCTCATCAGCAATAGATGCCAGCGATGATTGTAATTTTCTTCCGCAGACTTGGGCTGGATGATCATCATGGTGGTGCAGGGGGATGTCAGGGTCTGAGGTAAATAATCGATTCACGGGCGGGCAAAACCATGCCCAGTCGGTCGCGGGCCAGGGTCTCTATGCGACTGTGTTCGGCCCAGGTATTCTGCTCCAGTTGCAGGCGTCCCCATTCCTCGTCGATGGCAACCAGCACTTGTTCCAGCCGCTGGATTTCGGCAAATACCATGCGGATACGGTATTTGGTGTAAACCACGGCCAACGCCGAAAACACCACTACGGCAATCAGGAGCAGCAAAGTTTTCATGATTAATTTCAAGGGAATTCAGTTCATCCGCCGGGCAACCCCTTGCGGGATCGCTGCCTTTATTCTTTTCCGGTTCGTTCCGCCACCCGGAGAATGGCACTGCGGGCTCTTGGGTTGAGGCGAATCTCGGCTTCGCCAGGGGAACGCGCCTTGCCGATACGTGTCAGTACGCCATTGCATACAGGCTGCACGGGCAGCCTGGAATCTACCCTGACGCCGGTTTCCTGATCCCGCATGAACCGCTTTACCAGACGATCTTCCAGCGAATGAAACGAAATGACCACCCAACGCCCCCCCGGAGCCAGCAGGGCCGGAATGGTTTTCTGGGCCTTGATCAGTTCGTCCAGTTCGGCGTTGACCGCGATGCGTATGGCCTGGAAGCTGCGCGTTGCCGGGTGTTTATGAGTCTCCCGCACCGGCACCGTCTGCTCAATGAGCCGAACCAGCGACCCGGTCGTCATCAGTGGATGTTCCCTGCGTTGGCGGATGACAGCCGCCGCAATGCGGCGTGCGAAACGTTCTTCGCCATACTCCCTCAAAACCCGGGCCAATTCAGCTTCACTGACTTCAGAAAGCCACTCGGCTGCCGTAACACCCCTGCTCGTATCCATCCGCATATCCAGAGGGCCGTCCTGCATGAAACTGAAGCCGCGTTCAGCCTCATCAAGCTGGGGAGACGAAACGCCCAGATCCATCAGGATTGCCGAGACGCAACCCGTCCAGCCGACCTCAGCGACGCAGTGGGCCAGATCACCAAAACTGGCGTGAAGCAGGCTGAATCGCCCGTCCTTTTGCAAGGCCAGTGCCTCGACAGAAGCGGTGGCCGCCAGATCCCTGTCCAGAGCCAGCAGACGCCCTTCCGGCCCGAGTCTGGCCAGGATAGCCCGGCTGTGGCCACCACGCCCAAAAGTACAATCGACCACCCGCGAATCAGGCGACAACGCCAACCCGTCCAGAGCTTCATCCAGCATGACCGGCCTGTGTGCCCCGGCAGTTGCCGTCACAGTGACAAGCCTTCCGGTTCCGCCGTCAAATCCTCCTGGCCCAGTCGCTCCTCCTCTACCCGGATGTCGCGATTGCTGTTCCACAGAACCTCGTCCCATATCTCGAATTTGTTACCTTGCCCCACCAAGGCCACCTTCCGCTCGAGCCCGGCGTAATGCCGCAACGACTCGGCAATCAGTAAACGCCCCTGCCCGTCCAGCTCGCATTCTGTGGCATGCCCCATGAGCAAACGCTGCAAACGCTTGGCGTGTGGGTTAAGGGACGGGAGCTTGACTAATTTGCGCTCAATTTCTTTAAATTCAGGCAGTGGATACAGCAGCAGGCACTTATCAAGGCCCACCGTCACGATGACCTGACCACTGCAAGTGGTCAGCAACTCGCCGCGATAGCGGGTTGGTATGGCCAAACGCCCTTTCTCATCCAGGCTTATCAAGCTCACACCCCGAAACAAACGCCCCTCCAATCCCCATTATTTTCCACGAAAACCCACAATGCACCACAATATAAAAATCCTCCGGGGGCAAGTCAAGGGAGCCACAGCATTTGAGAGTCCGGCTTTATGATTTCGTAACAAGGCCATTGCGTCATCCAAACGCTGTCTGTCAGGATTAACCGATTGTCCAGACAACCTCTCTCCCCCATGACCCTTGCGGCAAGGTGGAACAGGGCTATCCAGACAGCCCCCAAATCCTGTAAATTCACACACTCCTGAACACATCCCTACCCATGAGGTTACAAAATGAGTCTTCGTACCGGCGCTAGCCTGCCTGACGGCGTACTGCGTGAATCCAGCGCAATTGATACACAGAGCGGATGCCCCCTCAAACCTGAGACGATTCAGGTAACGGAAGCCCTCGCCAACAAAAAAATCATCCTTTTCGGCGTGCCGGGTGCCTACACCCCCACCTGCTCGGCCCAGCACTTGCCAGGCTATGTCGATC
>CAIVXW010000397.1 GCA_903910005.1 uncultured Methylococcaceae bacterium | reverse complement strand
TCTCACCCAGCTTCCCGATTTCGATACCGCCAAACTGATGGGCATGAACATGGATCGGTTTCACCGGACTCCGGAGCGGCAACGACGCATGCTGGCGGGCCTCAAAAAACCGCACCAGACTGAAATACGTCTGGGCAAGCGCACTTTTTCCCTGGTGGCCACCCCGTTGTTTGACGAGCAGGGTAAACACTATTCAACCGTGGTGGAGTGGCTGGACATCAGTGTCTGGAAGAATCTGACCACCTGCCCGGAGGCCATGAGCCAGGGCGATATTACCAGCCCGCTGGCGGCATCCGAAGAATGCAGGGGCAGTGCCCTGATTTTGCGTGATGCCGCTCACAGCCTGCAAACCACCCTGAAAGGCTTCATTGAGGACATGCAGTACCTGTCGCGGGAACACGAACGTGGCAATACCGACGTCTGCCTGGATACCGACCGGTTCAACGGGGCGTTTCGCAACATGGCCCAGGGCGTTAACCAGATGGTCGCAAGCCATATTCAGGTGACCCGCAAGGCCATGACCTGTATCCAGCAACTGGGTGAAGGTAATTTTGAAGCAAATCTTGAGACATTCCCCGGCCAGCAGGTTTATATCAATGAAACCATCGAACTGGTACGACAAAATCTGCGTGGCCTGGTTGATGAACTGCAGCGTCTGATTCTGTCAGCCTCGTCGGGACAACTGTCGGAACGGGGCCGCTCCGCCCATCTCAAAGGCAGTTTTGCCGGTCTCATCGACGGCATCAACCGGATGCTGGATGAAATTTTGCTGCCCATCAACGAAGGCAACCGGGTTCTGCGCCAGATCAGCGGCGGCAATCTTGCGGACAAGGTGACCCTTGATTGTCAGGGCGATCATCAGCGCATGAAGGACGCGATCAACGCAGTACATACCTGGTTGACCCATCTGATCGACTTTGTAACCCGCATAGCCCACGGCGATCTGACCGCCCACATGGACAAGGCATCCGCCGATGACCAGATTCATGAGTGGCTGGTATTGCTCAAAAGCAACATCGGGTCGGTGGCCGGTGATGCTGCCACCCTGTCCCAGGCGATTGTCGACGGTGATTTACGCAAGACCCCGGATGTCGCCCGCTACCAGGGGGATTATCGCCGCATCATGGCTGCCTTTGAGAATGCGTTCGCAGGACTCAACAACACCCTCTATCAGATCGTTGATACGGTGGATCGGGTGGGACGTTCGGCCCAGGAACTCAATGCCGCATCCCAGAACATGGCGGCCACTTCGGAGGAGCAATCGGCCTCGGTTGAGCAGGTGACCTCCAATCTGGAGGAAACCGACAATCAGGTCAAGGCCAATACCGATAATGCCAAGACGGCCAATCAATTGGTGATCGGTACGTCCGAAGCCGCCAGCCAGGGCCGTCAAAAGATGGAGGAAATGGTCGAAGCGATGAATGCCATCAATCAATCGGCCCAGAACATCTCCAGGATCATCAAGGTCATCGACGAAATCGCCTTCCAGACCAATCTGCTGGCGTTGAATGCGGCTGTGGAAGCTGCCCGGGCCGGTCAACACGGGCGCGGGTTTGCCGTCGTGGCCCAGGAAGTCCGCAATCTGGCCGGACGCAGTGCCAAGGCGGCCCGGGAAACCGCTGAATTGATCGAAAATTCATCACGGCGAGTCAACGACGGTGTGGCCATTGTGGCGGAAACACGGGAAGCCCTGAACCAGATCGTCAACAACGTGGTGAAGGTCAAAGACCTGGTGGCTGAAATCACCATGGCCAGCATGGAGCAATCGCGGGGCGTCTCGCAGATCAACATTGCCATGAATCAGGTGGCCAAGGCAGCCCAGGAGAGTAGCCAGCAGGCGACCGAACTGGCGGCTTCCTCGCACGAACTGTCGGAGGCAGCCGATCGCATGCGCGAAGAAGTGGGGCGGTTCCGCCTGCGGGAACGCCTGCTGCCTTCGGGGGGGGCACTGCCGAGTCTGGACAACATTTCGCCTGAACTGCTGCGGCAACTGCAATTGTTGCTGGCCGCACATCAGGCCCGGACAAATCCTGCCCCGCAGGCAACCCTCGGCAAACCGCCTGCCGCCGTGTCTCGACTCCAGACCCCCAAAACAATTCTGCCCCTGGATCAGGATGAAAGGGGCTATGGTGGTTTCTGACCTGATCTGGCTACAGAAGACCCTCCTTCTGAAACCGCGTCCGCGTGGCTTTCACCTGGTTACGGGTGAACTGCTGGGGCAACTTGCCGAACTGGAACAGATCGCAGTCGGTATGGCGCATTTTTTCATTCAGCATACCTCGGCATCGCTGAGCCTCAATGAAAATGCCGACCCTGATGTGCGCCGGGATCTGGAAACCCACCTGAACAGGCTGATTCCGGAACATGCCAGCCATTACACCCACACCCTGGAAGGTAGCGACGACATGCCGGCCCACATCAAGGCCAGCCTGCTTGGCAGCCATCTCAGCCTTCCCGTCGGCCAGGGACGTTTATTGCTGGGTACGTGGCAGGGCATCTATCTGGGCGAACACCGCAACCAGGGCGGTGCCCGGTCGGTCGTTGCCACCTTGACAGGCAGCCCGTCCCGACATTCGGCCACAGTGGCCAGATAATTTTCATTCTACGGAGTCGCAATATGTTTATCGCCGGTGATCTGGGTGGAACCAAAACCCTGCTGGGTCTGTACGAAAAAACCGGAACGGTCTGGCACTGTCAGCGCGAGGCCTGTTTCAAAAGTGCCGCCTACCCCTCATTTGAATCAATTCTGACCGAATTCATGCAGGGCATGACCCAAAAACCGGCGGTGCTGTGCCTGGGGGTGGCAGGGCCTGTCGTCGACGGCCACAGCTCTGTCACCAATCTGTCCTGGAATTTGTCCGAACACGGTTTGGCCGCCCTGACCGGTATTCCCGGGGTCAAATTGCTGAACGACCTGCAAGCCATGTCGCTGGGTCTACTGGGTCTCCCGCCTGAGCGGTTCGTTGATCTCAACCCCGGAGCCTGTGCCAAACCCGGCAACCTGGCGGTTCTGGCAGCCGGCACCGGGCTTGGAGAAGCCATTCTGTACTGGGACGGCGAACGTCATCACGCCCTGGCGACCGAAGGGGGTCATACCGATTTTGCTCCCAACGATCCGGAACAGGACGACCTGCTGCTGTACCTGCGTGACCGCTACCGGGGTCATGTCAGCTACGAGCGCATCCTGTCAGGTATGGGTCTGATTACGGTTTATGACTTTCTGCGTGATACCGGTCGGGTTCCCGAGTCCCCTGCGATGAGGCAGCGCAGACTGGCCAGCGATGACCCGGCCCGGGAGATCAGTCAGGCAGCCCTGGAAAACAGCGATGCCCTGAGCCTGCGGGCACTGGAACTGTTCGCAAAAATTTACGGAGCCGAGGCGGGCAACCTGGCACTCCAGTGTTTTGCCGTTGGCGGCGTGATGATCGGCGGAGGAATTGCTCCCAAGATACTGCCAGCCCTTACTTCCGGCGCGTTTATGCAGGCGTTTTGTGCCAAGGGCCGTTTTGCCGACTTTCTGCAGACAATACCGGTACGGGTTGCCCTGGAATCAGGCACCGTTCTGCTGGGGGCGGCGGCCTGGGCAGAACAATGCCTGACGGCCTGACCCTTCCATTTCACCCGCGCTGGCTTCTGGTCAGTTGCTCGGCCCGCAAACTGGCCAACTCGGCGGCCCGGGCGGGTCTGACCGCCGCGACCATTGATTTTTTTGCCGACGAAGACACCCGCGAGGCGGTACAGGAGAGTGCCCGGGTGCCGTCCGGTTTATTCGGTTTTGAGGCGGAGTCCCTGTTGGCGGCAGCGGATCGGCTGGCTCCGGAGCAATCGGGCTGTGGTCTGGTTTACGGCAGTGGCTTTGAACGTGATATCGAACTGCTGCGGCGGCTGTGCCGGAGCCGCACCCTGTATGGCAACTCGCCCGATACCCTGGCCCTGCTCAAAACACCGCAACGCTTTTTTGATCTACTGAAGCGGCTGGGAATTTCCCATCCCGACGTCCGCTTTGCCCCCCCCCCGGATGCCGTCGGCTGGCTGGTCAAGCCGGTGGGCGGGACGGCCGGTATCGGCATTCGTCCTGCCCGGCGGGGTATCGCCCCGGTATTTGAGCATTATCATCAGCGCGAACTGGCAGGGGGAGCGTATTCGGCACTTTTTCTGGCAGACGGTCACACCGCCTGCATCCTCGGGTACAACAGCCTGTGGACAGCCGACCACGAGACCGATGCTCCCTATCTGTTTGCCGGTGCCATCAACCAGACCGATTTAACCGCCGCCCAGAAACAGCGGGTAGCCGACGACCTGAACCGCCTGGTACCGACCACCGGCCTGACGGGCCTTAACAGTCTGGACTTCATGCTGGATGGCGACGCCCCCAGTGTTCTGGAAATCAATCCCCGGCCCAGTGCCACCCAGGTACTTTACGAACCGGATTATCCCCGGGGTCTGCTGGCCCTGCACATCGCAGCCTGTCAGGGCTGGCTGCCTGACTCAGTGCCCAACCCCGCTGCCACCCGGGCCTTCCGGGCCTGGTTTGCACCTGCCCCGCTGGTTATTCGATCAGACATGGCATGGCCGGATGGCTGTGTTGACCGGCCCGGCACCGGCACCCGTTTTGCCACAGGCGCAGCCGTGTGCACCGTCGAGGCCGAAGGCCCGGATGTTCAGACGGTGCTGGATAGTCTCGACCAGCGTTTTGAACGATTATCCCGTCAGTGTGGGCAATCACCAGAACCTCATTGGCAAAGTTGTCGTATTCGTCGATGAAGAGGTAGAGTTTATGTCCGATGCTACGGACGGCATTCAGCAGACGACTCAGCGACATAATGGCCTTGTTGTCGGCGACAAGCACGTTGAGTTGATAATTGTCGGCACAATCCTGTATGGCTTGATTGATACACTGGTGTAAAGCCAGTTCAATATCCTGTAACTCTCCCTGACATTTCACCAGTGAAAAATCCCGGTGCAGGATAAAATAACTGTTATGTAACGGCGCAGGATTTTGCCCGATGGCGAGTGAACCAAACAGGCGGTCAAACTGGTTGGCATGGCGGACATCGTAGTAATACTCCAGCATCGACAACAGCAGGCTTTTGCCAAACCGGCGTGGACGCAGGAATAAAAGCTGTCTGCCAGATTGCTCCAGTTGCGGAATCAGCCCGGTTCTGTCCTGGTAAAAATAGTTTTCCTGACGGATGACACCAAAATCACTGAGACCGTAGGGGAATTTCATGGGGAAGGGTTCCTGCGCTGCGATGAAATAGCCATGGCGACATGCGTATCCCGGTATGGGTCGAGATACAAGACCTTCAGTAACAATCCGTCGTCGTACAAGCCCGTCAGCGGATGCCGAGGCGGTCAAGTTCGGTTAAATCAGTACTCACCTGTCGGTAGTCTCCGTCCCTGAGTCGTTGTTCCATCTGGCCTGTCAGGCGTGATATGTCAGGAAAGCCGTAGCTGCCGGCAATTCCCTTGAGTTGGTGCAGTTGCGAACTCAGCCCGGCCCAGTCCTGAGCCGTTGCGGCGGCACCAATGCTGCTCAGTCGTTCGGGCAGTTCCTGCAGGAATGCTGCCTTGAGTGCCTGATATTCGGGATCATCCTGCAGGTTGTGCTGCGCGGGTTGAATCAGCCGCTGGAGCCGTTCGTGGCTTGTGGGCAGGTAGCGTTCCAGGGTGGCATAGAATGTCGCCTGGTCAATGGGTTTGGTGAGGAAGTCATCACAGCCAGCGGCTCTGGCTTCGGCCTTGTCTGCTTCAGTGGCGTTGGCGGTCAGGGCAATGACGGGTTCGGCGAAGCCGGTCAGCCGGATCAGGCTACAGGCTTCCAGCCCTCCCATCACCGGCATCTGCATGTCGATCAGCAGCAGGTCAAATTCAGCCACCTGTATGGCCCCCAGTGCTTCCTGGCCGTTGCTGACTACCGTGAAGCGGACACCGGTACGGCGTAGCAACAAACTGATGAGTTGCTGGGTGTCCGGGGTATCTTCCGCCACTAGGATATGCCCGCTCAACCGGGGTATCATGACGGTTCGCTCCGACGTGGTCGCCCGTTTCAGAGCCTCTGCGGGTTGGTCGGTCAGACGGATCGCATCGGGTTGACCGGCCGACAGGCTTACCATGAACAGGCTGCCCAGCGACTTGATGCTGAATATCCGGATATCGCCACCCAGTAAACGGGCCAGTTCGCGTGAGATGCTGAGACCCAGACCGGTTCCCCCGAATCGGCGGGTGGTGGACACATCGGCCTGGACAAAGGGCTTGAACAACTCGCGGGCCGCATCCTGCTCAATGCCGATGCCGGTGTCCTGTACGGTAAACAGCAGCAGGGCGGTGGCCGGATCATAACTGACAATCAGCCGAACCCGCCCGTTGGCAGGGGTGAACTTGACGGCATTGCCAAGCAGGTTGATCAGTATCTGGCGGGCACGGGTGACGTCAGTGCGAATACTGACCGGCAGGGGCGAAAGCAGATGCAGCGAAAAAGTAATCTGACGAGCCTGGGCCTGAGCCTGGGCCAGTGCCTGGAGGTCGGCCAGAAAATCTGCCAGATCAAAGGTGGTGGGTTCGATTTCCAGATGACCGGCCTCAATTTTGGAGAAATCCAGAATGTCCGAAATAAGCCCGAGCAAATGTTGGCCGTTGCGGATCACGGTTCGGGTGGCCTGTTCCCGTTCGGCATCGCTCAGTGTGTCTTGCAGCAGGCTTTCGGAAAAACCGACAATCGCGGTCAGGGGGGTTCTGATCTCATGGCTCATGTTGGCCAGGAAGCTGCCTTTGGCCTGATTGGCACTGTCGGCCTGCTGTTTGGCCAGGGTCAGTTCCCGGGTTCGGGTCTCCACCTGTTGTTCCAGTTCGGTCTGATACCGGGTTAGTGCCTGTTCGGCGGCCTTGCGCTCGGAAATGTCCAGGCCGATTCCCAGCAGGGAAAGCTGGCCGTGCCAGTCGAGTCGATAACCGGTCAGCAGGTGCGGAATGGCGTTGCCCGTGCCGCTGAGGATATCGGCCTCAACCACACTGTTGCCGGTACTAAATACATGGTCGATGGCCTGGCCCACCCGCACCTGCTGGTCGAGCGGAATGAAATCGGGGACGCGGTAGCGGGCCAGTTCATGGGCCGTGACGCCCAGTAAATCCAGCAGGTTTTTATTCCACATCAGAAAGCGACCGTCGGCATCGAATACGTAAAAGATGCCGGGTATCGATTCAATCAACTGATTCTGGAAGGCGTATTCGTTTTCGCGCACGGCCTCAAGCTGGAGTTGCTCCGTGATATTGCGGGCAAAGACAGCGATGCCCATGCCTTCCCCGATCGGATTGAAGGTCAGCAAAAATGTCTGGCCATCCTGTCCGGGCGAGTCTTCAATCGAGTAACGCCCGGTGTCGAGGGCACGCCGATACAGGGCTTCCCAGTGGCTGGCCCGTGGCCTGTCGGCCAACAGTTCAGTGGGTGACATGTTGGCCTCAATACGCACAGCCCCTTCCTGGCCAAAATAGGCGGCAAAGGCGGCATTGAATTTGACCAGTCGGAAGGTATCTGGCTCAACCGACCAGATCAGGTCTTCGGTGCTGTCAAACAGGGCAAACAACTGCATCTCCGAGCGGGCCAGTTTATGACGTGATTCCCGTAGTTGGTCGAACTTGCGCTGGAAGGCGTCGCTGCCGGTTCTGCCAATCAGGGTGGCCACGAATACAACCGACAGCATGATCATCAGCATGTTTTCCGGCGGGTATACATGGGTGAACACGTGCCCGGTTTTATGCAGACCATAAAAAAACAGTGCCATGCTCGCTGCCACAAAGGCCAGCCAGTAACCCATGCGCTTGCTCAGCAGCCAACTGCCACACAGTATCAGCAACGGAGCCAGAGCCCAGCTCAGGCTTAACAGCCCCAGGGTGGTGTAGGCGGAAGGCAGTATCGCCACTATGCCGATCCAGCAAATTAAAACCGCAGCCCACTTGAGTTTACCCCGGCGGGTAAATGCCAGGGTGGCCAGTGCCTGAGCCATCAGCAGAATCCCGCCCGGCTTCAGGCCAACCCCCGGTGTACTCAGATTGAACAGGGTAATCAGCATGCCGGTCAACAGTCCAAAATACCCCAGCACCATGAACATGCGGGCAAAACCCGGTTCATGCAGGATGATGTCGAGGGTCTGATCCCGCTCGGGTAGCGGTCGGGTATCCGGATTGTTCATGGTGGATTCTTCGCAGCGTTTTGCGTGAAAAGGGCTTGTTATTCTCTGGCCGTGCCTCATAATTCAGCACAGACTCTCACCTGTTAGCGGAACCGCACCGGATTCACGCTGTCTTCAGGCCGGGAAGACGGTCGATTCCGCCTGGACGGAGTCCTGTTCTCAACCCTTAATTCCACCCATTCAGAGTATATACGACCATGGCCAAGCAGAAATCCGAAATCAGCAGTGAAGAAGTGGACATCAGCCCCGTTGCAGAGGAAATCGCAACCGGTGTTGACGTTGAAGAAGTGACTACCGAAGCCAGCGTAGCGCATGTTGAGTGTGTTGCCGACGAGGACAGCGCGGACAGCAAGCCCGCCCGGGGCATTCTCGCCACCGTGTGCGGCGGCGTGCAGAAGGGCATTTATACCAGTGTTTATACCGTGACCTACGGCGTCGTCTATGGCGCGTTGCTGATCGGCGGATTGATCCCGGTCAACAGCGTGGTCAGCGAAGGCATGCGCGACGGTCTTTCTGCCGCCCGCAAGGCCTATGATGGTCGTTCCGCTCAAAAGGACGCCGATGTCGGTCTCGACGAAGCAGCCGCTGCTGCCTGATCCACCAGGGTCTGTCCGTATCACAATCCCTCCTCTCAGGCGTGCCTGACAGGAGGGATTTTTATTGTCCGGCGATTGGACTCCCGGTCGGCGTCGACTCAGGCAATCACATCCAGCCCATTCATATAGGGTTTCAGTGCATCGGGGATGCGGATGCGGCCCTGGGCATCCTGGTAGTTTTCCATGACGGCAATCAGGGTGCGTCCTACCGCCAGGCCGGAGCCGTTGAGGGTATGTACCAGCTCGGGTTTGCCGGTTTCCGGATTGCGCCAGCGGGCCTGCAGTCGACGGGCCTGAAAATCACGGAAGTTGCTGCACGAGGAAATCTCCCGGTAGGTATTCTGCCCCGGTAGCCAGACTTCCAGGTCATAGGTTTTGGCGGCAGAGAAACCGGTATCGCCGGCACACAGCAAAACCCGGCGGAATGGCAGTTCAAGCCGTTTCAGTATTGCCTCGGCGTGGCCGGTCAGGGATTCATGGGCGGCTGCGGAATCGTCCGGTCGGGTAATCTGCACCAGTTCGACCTTCTCAAATTGATGCTGACGAATCATGCCGCGTACGTCCTTGCCGTAGGCACCGGCCTCGCTGCGAAAACAGGGGGTATGGCAGACCCGTTTGAACGGCAGTTGATCCACCGAAAGAATCTCGTCCCGTACCAGATTGGTGACCGGGACTTCCGCTGTCGGAATCAGGTAGTAGGCCGGATCATGCTGAACCTTGAACAGGTCTTCCTCAAATTTGGGTAACTGACCGGTTCCCCTCAGACTGGCGGCATTAACCAGAAGCGGTACGTAGGTTTCAGTGTAGCCGTGTTCCGTGACATGTAAATCCAGCATGAACTGGGTCAGGGCACGTTGCAACCGGGCCAGCGGCCCCTTGAGTGTGACGAAACGGGAACCGGTGATTTTGGCGGCGGCTTCAAAATCAAGATAACCCAGCCCCGTCCCCAGATCGACATGATCCCTGACCGGGAAATCAAAACCAGGGGGTTGGCCGTGGCGGTGAATCTCCACGTTGTCGGCCTCGGTTTTACCGTCAGGAACCTCGGCATCCAGCAGGTTGGGGATGGATAGAATCCGCTCTTCCAGTTGAATCTGGATATCGGCCAGTTCCTGCTCCCTTTGTTTGAGATCATCGCCCAGATGTTGCACCTCAGCCAGTAATGGCTCGATGTCTTCTCCCCGCGCCTTGGCCTGTCCTACCCGTCTGGAACGGGTATTACGCTCATTTTGCAGGGTCTGGGTTTCGGTTTGCAGAGCTTTGCGCCGGGTTTCCAGTGCGGTGAAAGCCGGGGTATCAAGTACAAAGCCCCGGCGTGCCAATTGGGCGGCAAGGTCGTCCAGTTGGGTTCGGAACAAACGGGAATCAAGCATGGGATATCCTGGAGTAGACTGTGTGATTCAGGGAAAATGGGAGCTTACTTTAGCGTGAATTCGGGATAAGGCCAATGGCGAGGGGCGGAGTGGTGCGGCCATCCTGGCCGCAGGTGGGCGAGTGGGCGAGTGGGCAGTGGGTAGTGGGCGGTAGGCGGTAGGCGGTAGGCAGTGGGCACTCTGCACTCTGCACTCTGCATTCTGCACTCTGCATTCTGCCTTCTGCCTTTACATGGCTAAAATAGCCATTCGCTGCACTCACTCGTTACGCAACAGCAGATTCTGCCTTTCTTTACAACAAGGAATCCATCATGACGACCCTGACCCTCACCCCCAACAACGACAAGAAAAAAGGCACGGCGCAGGCCGACTCCATTAGCGGCCTGGCCGGTAATGACACACTGTCCGGCTTGTCCGGCAATGACACCCTCTCCGGCGGCACCGGTGCTTACTCGCTGGACGGCGGCACTGACAATGACCGACTCAGCGGCGATACCGGTAACGACACCCTGCTGGGCAGTGCCGGGAACGACAGTCTCGATGGCGGTGCCGACAACGACAAGCTCGACGGTGGTGCCGGGGCGGATACCCTGGAGGGCGGCACCGGTGCCGATGCCATGAGCGGCGGTGACGGCAACGATCTGTACTTTGTAGACAACATCGGTGACAAGCTAACGGAAACCGCCAAATCCACTGGCGGCATAGACACCGTAAAAAGCAGCATCACCTACATTCTGCCCGCTAATGTCGAACACCTTGAACTCACCGGATTGGCCAACCTCAACGGCACCGGCAATGCCCTCGCCAACAAAATTACCGGCAACGATGGCAACAACCTGCTGGATGGCGGCAATGGGTTCGATACCCTCATCGGCGGTGCTGGCGATGACACCCTGATCGGCGGTTTGGGGGCAGATACCTTGATTGGGGGGGATGGCTCCGATACCTACCAGATCAGCAGCCTGGAAGACCGTATCCTTGAAACCGAAAAGGACGGCGATCAGGACGCGGTGGAAAGCAGCATCAGCTATGTGCTGGATACGTTTCTGGAAGTCCTGACCCTGACCGGCACCCGCCCCATTGACGGCACCGGTAACACACTGGCCAACACCCTTGAAGGCAACGACGCCGACAACACCCTCAAGGGAGAAAAAGGGCATGACACCCTGCTCGGCAATGGCGGTGATGACACCCTGGAGGGAGGCGCCGGAGACGATGTCATCGACGGCGGCGACGGTAACGACACGGTGAACTATACCGGCAACAAGGACGGCTACCGGATCGTCCTCGAAGACAGTTCACAAACCTGGATCGTCGAAGACATCGACCGCCGCGACGGCGATGAAGGCAGCGACCGGCTCAGCAACATCGAAACCCTGACCTTTGCCGATGGCGATTATCAACCCGGCACGCCCACCCTCAGTCTGAGTGATGTCAGCCTCAGCGAAGGCCAGGTGGGCAGCAGGAATGCCGTGTTCGTTTTCACCCTCTCCGGCCCCGCCCAGATCGATGTCACCCTGGACTATGCCACCGTCGCTGACACCGCCGAAGCCGGCTCCGACTATCAGTTGGCTCAGGGTAGCCTCACCATTCCCAAAGGCCAGACCAGCACCAAACTGCCGGTCAGCATTCTCGGCGATACCCAACTGGAACCGGATGAATCCTTCCGCCTGGTTTTGAGCAACGTGCAAGGCGCCGAACTCGACACCACCGAAGCCAGCGCCATCCTCCTCAACGACGATTTGCCCAGCCTCTCCATTCAGGGCATCACTGTCCCCGAAGGTAACACCGGCAGCAGCCGGGCATTGCTGACCGTGCAGTTGTCCGAACCGGTCAAACAAACCGTCAGCGTGCAATATGCCAGCAGCCCGACCGGCACCGCCACTGCCAATGAAGACTACACCCCGGTCAGCGGCACCCTGACCTTCGCCCCCGGCGAGATCAGCAAAACCATCGCCATCGACCTCCAGGGCGATACCCAACTGGAAAAGGATGAAAGTTTCCGGGTACAACTCACCCGCCCACAAAACGCCCAGCTCGACACCACCGCCGGTAGTGCCAGCGTCGTCATCAGCAACGATGACCAGATCAACCTCACGCTCAGCAGCAACCCGGCCAGCACCTTCAAGGCCGGTCAAACCGTTGCCCTGACCTTCAGTTTCAGCGACATTCCCAAAGGCTTCCAGGCCAGCGACATCCAAGTGACCGGCGGAACCCTGGCCGCACTCCAGCCCGATGCCACCGGCAAAACCTGGACTGCCAGCCTGATCCCCGTCAGCAACATTGACAAGCTGACTGCCACCGTCGGTGTACTCGTTGGCAGCTACACCGATGCCTACGGCCAACCCGGCCAGGTCAGCAACGTCCTCACCCTGAACGGCGACACCCTGCCACCGAGCGTCACCCTCAGCAGCGACACCACCGGCCTGAAGACTGGCGAAACCGCCCGCATCAGTGTCAATTTCAGCGAAATTCCGACCGGCTTTACCGCCGACGACCTCCGCGTCAGCACCGGCAGCCTGTCGCCCCTGATCGCCGCTGGCGACGGCAAAACCTGGACAGCCGTGTACACCCCGCCGGTCAATGCCAGCCAGACCACCAGCCTCAGCCTTCCCGCCAACAGCTACACCGATACCGGCGGCAACGGCGGCCTGGCCAGCAACACCCTGAACCTCAGCATCGAGACCCTGCAACCAACCCTCTCGATTGCCTCTGTCACCGCCAGTGAAGGCAACGACAGCACCGGCACGGTGAGTGTGACGGTCAGCCTGTCGGCAGCATCGAGCCTGCCCGTCACGGTTTATTACGGAACCTCAAATGGGACTGCCATTGCCGGAATGGACTACACCCAAAGCAGCGGTCAACTGACGTTTCAGCCAGGACAAACCCGCCAGACGTTACAGATACCGATCCTCGGCGATACCACGGTAGAGCCGGATGAAACCTTTCAGGTGCAACTGAGCGGTGCCAGCAATGCCATTCTGGGTAATACGACCAATACTGCGACGGTTACCCTGAGCAATGACGACCAAGCGTATATGTCTGTCAGTGACGCCAGCATCACCGAAGGTAATACCGGCACCCGGAAAGCGAGCGTGACGGTAACCCTCTCGAATCCATCCAGCCAGAAAATCAGCGTCCATTATGCGACTCAGGATGGCACGGCTCAGGCCGGTTCGGATTACACGGCCCTCAGTGGTACTCTCAATTTTGCACCCGGCGAAACCAGCAAGATCCTACAGATTCCTGTGATCGGCGATACCACGCAGGAAAACGACGAAACCTTTATGGTTCAATTGAGCGCAGCCAGTAACGCACTCCTGAACAGCGCAGCCAGTGCAGCCAGTGCAGCCACCGTCACCATACTCAATGACGACAATCCGGTCGTGTTCATTAGCAACACTACCCAGGCTGAAGGCAGCACCGACGGCGGCAATGCCACAGTGACCGTCACGCTCTCCAATTCTTCCAGGCAAACGGTCAGCGTCAATTACGCCACCCGTGATGGCAGCGCCCGGGCCGGTTCGGATTACACGGCAGTCAGCCAGGTGTTGAGTTTTGCACCGGATGAAACCAGCAAAACCATAGCAATTCCGGTTGTAGGCGATACCCTCATCGAACCGGATGAAACCTTCACGATCAACCTGTCCACGCCGGTCAACGCCACTCTGTCCAGCATCACCAGCGCGACGGTGACTCTGACCAATGACGATACGCTACTACCCGCCTTGACCCTCGGCAGCGACAAGACCACCCTCAAGGCGGGTGAAGTGGCCACGCTCAGTTTCAGCTTCAACGTGATACCGTCCGGTTTCACCAGCAGTGACATCCAGCTTACCGGCGGGACATTGGGTAATCTGACGGCAGATGTCTCCGGCAAAATCTACACCGCCCGCTTCACACCCACCGCCCTCGATACCTGGGCAGGTTCGGTCAGCGTCGCAGCCAGGAGCTACACCGACAGCGCCGGCAACCCTGGTAACGCCAGCAATACCCTCAGCCTGAGCGGCGACACCCTGGCACCCACCCTGACCGCCACCACACCCGCCGACAATGCCAGCGGGGTTGCCGTCAGCAGCAATCTGGTACTCAACTTCAGCGAAGCGGTACAAGCTGGAACCGGCAACATCGTCATCAGCAATGGCAGCGATACCCGCACCCTCAGCATCACCGATACCAGCCAGGTCAGTTTCAGCGGCAACAGTGTCATCCTCAATCCGGCGACGGATTTGCAGGATAGCAGCAACTATTTCGTGCAACTGGCCAGTGGGGTGCTACGGGACACGGCGGGCAATGGGTATGCCGGTATTACCGATGCCGGTACATTCAATTTTGTCACGGACATCTCTGCCAGCACGGCCAGCAGCGCACGGATCACATTGGGCGGAACCTATCAGGGCACCATCGAGCAAGCAGGAGATGTGGACTGGGTAGGCATTACCCTGACCGGCGGCTCGGCCTATGAATTTGACCTTTACGGAGCCGACAGCAGTAGCGGAACCCTGGAAGACCCCCACATTCAAGGCATTTACGACACCTCTGGCCGCTTCCAGACCAACACCGGCGGCGTAGATACCAGCGGCACCCTCGACGATACTGTTTCCTTCCAGCCCACGGTGACGGGCATCTACTACATCGCCTGTACCGGCTATGACACCACCACCGGTACCTACGCTCTCACCGCACAAATCGCCGACCCGTTTTATGGGGTTTGAAAACCATAGGTGCTGACAAAGGAAGCACATCGGCCAGGCCGTCAAACCTTGCGGCAGGCCATCGACTTTACCCATCATTCCAATCCCGGGATCACTACCATGGCTGTCGTCATGCCCTCTGAAACCCTGCACGCCGCGCATCTAACCGCGACGGAACTCAAGCCCACTACAGCAAACCCCTTGCTAAACGCCCTCACATGAAGCATCAAATCGACCCCAAAGTAGATTGCGTCTTCAAAGCCATCCTGGGCGATGAAGATCACACCCACCTGCTCATCCATTTCCTGAATGCGATTTTGCTGGACGAATTGAAATCGCCCGTGGTCTGGGTTGAAATCCTCAATCCGTACAACGAAAAGGAAACCCGCCAGGACAAGCTGTCCATCGTGGACGTGAAAGCCAGGGACAAAGAAGGAAATATGTTTCAAGTTGAAATCCAGATGTCGGTTTACCCCAGCCTTCCTGATCGCATGGGCTATGTCTGGGCCACCCTCGTCAGCAAGCAACTCAAGAAAGGCAAGAATTACGCAGACCTCAAACCCACGTACTCCATCTGGATCGTGAATGGCAATCTCGATAAGGACGAGCCCTACTTGAACAGTTATCGCCTCTGTAATGCACAGGGCAAGGTACTGGGGAATCTGGGTAGTGTCTGGGTCTGCGAACTGCCCAAATTCCACCCGAAACAGGTCAAAACCGAAAAAGATCGCTGGATGAAACTGTTCAAGGAAGGCGAAAAGCTGGACGATATTGATCTACCCGACTGGATGAACACCCCTGAAATGAGGCAAACCATGGACATCATCAAACAATTTTCCGAACAGGAACAACGCTACGAACACTACCGCGCCCGCCGGGATTACCTGCTGGAGCAATCCACCATCCAGACCAATCTGCAAACCCTGCAACGGAATCTGGCAATGGAAACTCGCCGCAAGCTGCAAGCCTTGAAGGATGTGGAGCAGGAGAGGAAGCAGAAAGAGGCTGCTTTGAAGAACGAGCAGGCTGCTTTGAGGGAAAAAGAAGCTGAAAGACAGGCCAGGGAAGAAGCCCTGCAGCGTGAGGCAGCCGCCCTGGCTGAACTGGCCAGGCTAAAGGCCCAAATGGAACAGGCAGCAGAAAAATGAGCAAACACGGGTTTCCTCACGAACACTACCGCGCCCGCCGGGATTACCTGCTGGAGCAATCCACCATCCAGACCAATCTG
>CAIVXW010000396.1 GCA_903910005.1 uncultured Methylococcaceae bacterium | reverse complement strand
GCTGAGCGGACTGACGCTTCGGTATACCCTGAATCATCTCAAGGTCAACACCAATACGGCCGAGATGATTTCAACCGAGGTTCCCTTTCAGAAGAACCGTATCCGGCTGGAAGCGGAATTTCCCCAGGACATCAATACCATCATCCTGCTGGTTGAAGGTAAATCCCCGGAGCAAACCGCAGAGGCCGTCACCCGGCTGGGGCAAACCCTGCGCGGCGACACGGCTCATTTCAGGTCGGTTTATATCCCGGATGAGGGAGAGTTTCTTGAGCAAAACGGCCTCCTTTATCTAAGCCTTGAGGAACTGGAACAGCTATCCAGCCGCATGGCCAGTGCCCAGCCCTTCGTGGGGCGTCTCTCCACCGACTACAGTCTGCGGGGGTTGCTGGGAATCCTGACCGACGCACTTGAGGCACCCGCCGACGCATCCGACAGCATTGAACTGGAACCGCTGCTGACCCGGATCAGCGACGGGCTGAATGCAACCCGTGCCGGTAAACCGCAACTGCTTTCCTGGCAGGAATTGCTGTCTCCCCACGCTCAGGGTCTGGGGGTGACCCAACGCTTCCTGCTTATCAAGCCACTACTGAATTACAGCGACCTGACGCCAGCCGAATCGGTCATTACCGCCCTGGACGGCATCATTGCCGGTATCCGACAGGGTGATCTGGCCGATGTGACTGTCCGGAAGACCGGCGAAATCGTACTCGAATACGAAGAGATGCAAACCATCAGTGCCGGGGTTTCGGTCGCGGGTTTCGTCTCGCTCGGAGCCGTCTGCCTGACCTTGTGGTATGCCTACCGTTCGTTCCGGCTGATGCTGGCAACCTTTGTGTCACTTTCGCTGGGGTTGATTTTTTCCCTGGGGTTTGCCACCGTGGCCATCGGTCAGCTCAACCTGATCTCCATCGGTTTTGCCGTGCTGTTCATCGGCATGGGAGATGCCTATTCGTCCCATTTCTGCCTGCGTTTCCGCGAACTGCGACTGCGTGGCCAGACCACCCGGGCTGCCCTGCGCGAAACCCTGGCGTCCACCGGTTCGTCACTGATCCTCTGCACCCTGACTGCTGCCATCGGGCTGTATGCCTACATCCCCACCCGCTACTCGGGTGTGGCTGAACTGGGCATCATCGCCGGTACCAGCCTGTTCATCGCCCTGGGTACCACCTTCACGATTTTGCCGGCCCTGATGAAGATCATGCCGATTGAGGTCAATCCGCGCACGGAGGGCAGAAGCATCCCGTTCATCCTGACCGACTGGCCCATTCGGCATGCCCGGGTCGTGCAGGGATTGACCCTGATCCTGACCCTGGCAGCCGCATTCAGCCTGCGCTACGTCACGGTGGATTTCAACCCGATCAACCTGCGCGATCCGGAAACCGATTCGGTCAAAACCTACAAGTACCTGCTCAAATCGCAGGATACCTCGCCCCTGACGCTTTCCTCCATCGTTGGCAACGAACAGGCACTGGCCGAGCGCAAGGCCCGCTTTGAGGCGTTGCCCACGGTAGACAAGGTGATGACCCTGTTTGACCTGATTCCGGACAATCAGGACGAAAAGCTGTCAGTCCTGTCGGATCTGTTCCTCATTATGGGTTCCAGCCTGAATCCGCTGCCGACCGTTCCCGCTGCAGGAGGAGCCCGCTGGGAAGACCTCATCCAGTTCCGTGAGGCCCTGCTCAAGCGGCGTCAGCGTCAGGACGATGGCAGTCTGGCCACATTGAATCAGGCTCTGGATGATTTCACCCGTTACTCTCAGGCCTTCACACCGGAACAACGCCAATCGTTGCTGGATACGCTGCAGCACAGCCTGCTGGCTAATTTGCCGCGCAGTTTCAACCGGTTGGTGCAGGGGTTACAGGCCCAACCGGTCTCCCTGGAAACACTGCCGCCCGACTGGGTGGAACGCTGGAAGAGTCGCCAGGGGCTGTATCGGCTGCAGGTATATCCGGCCCGGGATCTGGACGATCTCGACAATCTGCGCCAGTTTATTCGCTCCGCCCAGGATATTGATCCGGATGTAACCGATGTGCCGGTGACTTATTACGAGTCCATGAAGGAAGTCATTACGGCCTTCCAGCAGGCGTTCGCGATTGCCTTTGTTGCCACTGCGGCGTTATTGCTGCTGTTCCTGCGTAATCTGCGTGATACCCTGTTGATCCTGTTGCCGCTGGTTCTGGGTTCCCTGTTCACTGCCGCCTGCATCGCACTGCTTGGAATTTCCTTCAATTTTGCCAACATTATTGCCTTGCCACTGTTGTTTGGCCTGGGGGTCGATAATGGCATCCATATCGCCCATCGCCTCCACTACCTGACCCCGGACGACCGCAACCTGCTCGGAGCCAGTGAGGCCCAGGGTGTTTTCTACGGTGCCCTGACAACCATTTTCAGTTTCAGCAGTCTGGCGTTTACCCGCCATCAGGGCACCGCCAGCATGGGCATACTGCTCGCCATCGGCCTGTTGCTGACCCTGTTCTGTTCACTGGTGGTATTACCCGCCTTCAGCACCCTGGGACGACGCCAGGCATTGACACACACGAGATAAATCATGACTTCGTTTTCCATCGCCGATCTGCTGCATGAACGTAATGGCCAGAATTTTGACCTGCACGATCAGCACCTTAATACCCAGATGGTCAGGGTACTCAAGACCATCGGCT
>CAIVXW010000395.1 GCA_903910005.1 uncultured Methylococcaceae bacterium | reverse complement strand
CAGCATTGCGGGGTTTTTGCTGATCGTACTCATCATTCTGGTACTGGAATATAACGCCATCTACAAACAACTGCTGCGTTGTCCCATGACCAGCAAACTGGGGTTCCTGCAAAAACTGCCGGCAGGGGGTCACATGAGCATCATGGCCAAAGTCCCGGGCGTCATCCATGCCGGGCTGGGTCTGACCGTTTTGTTGTACGCCATCCTGGAAATCATGCCCTGATGCCGGTTTAAGGCGCGAACTGCCGTGGCTGACCGGGTATCCAACCCGGCCAGCCCGCATCGGCCTAGCGGGGCAGTTCAGACTGCCCCATCAGATACTCATCGACTGCCCGGGCACACTGGCGTCCTTCGCGGATCGCCCATACCACCAGCGATTGACCGCGCCGCATGTCACCGGCCACGAATACCTTGCCAACCGAGGTGCGGTAATCCTCCACCGTGGCCTTGACGTTGCCGCGCTCATCAATGGCGATGCCCAGCTCCTGCAACAATCCTTCGCGAATGGGGTGGACGAACCCCATGGCCAACAGTACCAGATCAGCCTTCAGGGTGAATTCGCTGCCGGGTACCTCCTTCATCACCCAACGCCCCTGGTCGCTGACCCACTCTACCTTGTGGCAATGGAGGGCGGTTACCTGACCGTCGTTGCCTTCAATGCAGCGGGTGGCCACACTCCAGTGACGTTCGCAGCCTTCTTCATGGGAACTGGAGGTACGCAGTTTGTTGGGCCAGTTGGGCCAGGTCAGGCTTTTGTTTTCCTTTTCAGGGGGTCTTGGCAGAATTTCCAGTTGGTTGATGGAGGCGGCACCGTGGCGGGCCGAGGTGCCGATGCAGTCAGAGCCGGTATCACCGCCGCCGATGACCACGACATGTTTGCCCGAAGCGGTGAGGCTCTGATCCTGGGGCAGGGCATCGCCCGCCACCCGGCGATTTTGCTGGGGCAGAAACTCCATGGCGAAATGCACGCCCTTCTGGTCACGACCGGGTATGTCCAGGTCGCGGGGAGATTCAGAACCGCCCGCCAGAATCACCGCATCATAACCAGCCAGCAACTGCTTGGCCGGGATGTCTGCGCCAATATGGCTGTTGGGTCGGAAAACTACCCCTTCGGCCTGCATCTGGGCAATGCGGCGGTCGATCAGATGCTTCTCCATCTTGAAGTCGGGAATGCCATAGCGCAGCAGGCCACCGATGCGGTCGGCTTTTTCGTATACCGTCACCGAGTGACCGGCCCGGGCCAGTTGCTGGGCTGCTGCCAGTCCTGCCGGGCCGGATCCGATGATGGCCACCCGCTTGCCGGTACGCCGTTCGGGAATTTGCGGTTTGACCCAGCCCATTTCCCATGCCTTGTCGATAATGGCACATTCAATCGACTTGATGGTGACCGGTTCATCGGTCAGATTCAGGGTACAGGAGGCCTCACAGGGGGCCGGACAGATGCGACCGGTGAATTCCGGAAAATTATTGGTGCTGTGCAGCACGTCGACGGCCTGTTGCCATTGGCCCTGGTAAACCAGATCGTTCCAGTCGGGAATGATGTTGTTGACCGGACAGCCCTGATGGCAATAGGGAATGCCGCAATCCATGCAGCGAGCCCCCTGACGGGAAAGCTCGGTTTCGGTCAGCGGAACGGTGAATTCGTTGTAATTTTTGAGACGGTCATCGACCTTCTTGTAGTGCCGATCCTGGCGGGAGATTTCCATGAATCCGGTAGCTTTGCCCATGCTGATGATACCTGTAGTGGGAATGAGGATCGGGGAGGCGGCCGGGGGCTGGCGGGTTGAGCCAGCCCCCTCAAGCGGTCAGGCCGGGAGGTCTTTGTGTGCGGCTGCCTGTTCTGCCTGCATCTTGCGGAGGGCAGCCCGGTAATCAACCGGCATCACCTTGACAAAACGGGGCAGGTAGTCGGCCCAGTGGGCCAGAATGTCACGTGCCCGCTGGCTGCCGGTGTAATGGCCGTGCCGCTCAATCAGGGTACGGAGGCGGCGGGCGTCGTCACGGGTCATGTCGTGCAGGATGTCGACCCGACCGTGGGTCTCCAGATCACCGGCCTGGTGTTCGTGACGGGCAGCCGCCTGTTCTTCGGCCAGGACGGGTTCCAGTTCCACCATGGCCAGATTGCAGCGGCGTTCAAAGTCACCCGCCTCATCCAGTACGTAGGCAACGCCGCCGGACATCCCGGCTGCAAAATTGCGCCCGCTGGCTCCCAGCACCACCACCACGCCGCCGGTCATGTATTCACAGCCGTGATCGCCGACGCCTTCCACCACCGCGATGGCTCCCGAGTTGCGAACGGCGAAACGTTCACCGGCCACGCCACGGAAATAGCACTCACCGCTGATGGCACCGTACAGCACGGTGTTGCCGACAATGATGTTTTGCTCCGGCACGATGGGGGAATCGGCAGACGGGTAAATGACGATATGCCCACCCGACAGCCCCTTGCCCACGTAGTCATTGGCTTCACCCTGTAACTCCAGGGTAATGCCGGCGGCCAGGAAGGCTCCAAAACTTTGACCGGCGGTTCCCTGCATGCGAATGTGGATGCTGTCTTCCGGCAAACCGGCGTGACCATAGCGTTTGGCCAGTTCGCCTGACAGCATCGCCCCGACCGTGCGATTGTAATTGTGAACCGCCATTTCAATCTGAACCGGCTTACGCTCGTTCAGGGCTGGCTGTGCCTGTTTGATCAGGCGGTGATCCAGAGCCTTGTCCAGGCCGTGATCCTGGGGTTCACAGTTGGAAATGGCAATCCCGGGCCCGGCTGCCGGTTTGTGCAGAACGCGGGACAGGTCAATCCGGGAGGCTTTCCAGTGTTCAATGGCCTTGCGGGTATCAAGCCGCTCGGTACGTCCGATCATCTCGGCGACCGTGCGGAAACCCAGTCTGGCCATGATCTGGCGAACTTCCTCCGCGATAAAGAAGAAGAAATTGACGACGTGTTCCGGCTGGCCGGTGAAGCGTTTGCGGAGTTCCGGATCCTGGGTGGCTACGCCGACCGGGCAGGTGTTCAGATGGCATTTACGCATCATGATGCAGCCTTCCACGATCAGGGGCGCGGTGGCAAAGCCAAATTCATCCGCCCCCAGCAGGGCCGCGATGACCACATCCCGACCGGTACGCATGCCGCCATCGGCCTGTACGCAAATACGGCCACGCAGTTTGTTGAGTACCAGGGTTTGGTGGGTTTCGGCCAGGCCGATTTCCCAGGGCAGACCGGCATGTTTGATTGAGGTGATGGGGCTGGCTCCGGTACCGCCGTCGTAACCGGCAATCGTGACATGATCGGCATGGGCCTTGGCCACCCCGGCTGCGATGGTACCGACGCCCACCTCGGAAACCAGTTTGACGCTGATCCGGGCCGCCGGATTGACGTTTTTGAGGTCATGGATCAGTTGGGCCAGGTCCTC
The DNA here is from genome assembly GCA_903910005.1 of uncultured Methylococcaceae bacterium. Lineage (GTDB taxonomy): Bacteria > Pseudomonadota > Gammaproteobacteria > Methylococcales > Methylococcaceae > CAIVXW01. The sequence continues at coordinate 3,471 of CAIVXW010000395.1, read as the reverse complement.
GATGGAATAGATGTCATGGTGGGGCGGCGGAGAAATCAGGCCGACGCCGGGGGTGGAGTGACGCACCTTGGCAATGATGGCGTCGACCTTGTGACCCGGAAGCTGGCCGCCCTCACCGGGCTTGGCACCCTGCGATATCTTGATTTGCAGGTCGTCGGCATTCACCAGGTATTCGGTGGTGACACCGAAGCGGCCCGAAGCCACCTGTTTAATGGCCGAACGCATGGAATCGCCGTTGGGCAGGGGCTGGAAGCGTTCCGACAACTCACCGCCCTCGCCGGTATTGGACTTGCCGCCGATGCGGTTCATGGCGATGGCCAGGGTGGTATGGGCCTCCCAGGAGATGGAACCGAACGACATGGCTCCGGTGGCGAACCGCTTGACGATGCTGGCCGCTGACTCCACGTCCTCCAGCGGAATGGGCTGATCGGCATATTTGAAATCCATCAGGCCGCGCAGGGTCAGCAACCGCTCACTCTGTTCGTTGATTGAACGGGTGTAATCGAGATAGGTGTTCCAGTTGTTGGTGCGGGTGGCACTCTGCAATCTGGAAATGGTTTCCGGTGTCCAGACATGATCCTCACCACGTACCCGGTAAGCGTACTCGCCACCCACATCCAGGGCATTGCGATACAGCGGGGCATCGCTGTAGGCCAGACGATGGCGGCGGGTGGTTTCCTCTGCGATTTCACGCAACCCGGCTCCACCGATGGTACAACTGGTGCCGGTGAAGTAACGCGCCAGAAACGCATCACTCAAGCCTATCGCGTTGAAAATCTGGGCACCGCAATAGGACTGGTACGTGGAAATGCCCATCTTGGACATGATCTTGAGCAGGGCTTTACCGGTGGCCTTGATGTAACGCTTGTGGATTTCTTCTTCACTCAGGGGTTCCGGCAGGCGGGTTCTGAGGTGCGACAGGGTATCAAACGCCAGATAGGGGTTGATGGCCTCGGCACCGTAACCGGCCAGCAGGGCGATGTGATGAACCTCCCGGGCTTCTCCGGTTTCGATCACCAGACCCACCTGGGTACGCAGACCGGTGCGGGTCAGGTGGTAATGCACGGCTGAGGTTGCCAGCAGGGCCGGAATGGCGATGTGAGCCGCGTCGATGTCCCGATCCGACAGCACCAGAATGTTGTTGCCTTCGTGCACCGCCTGTTCGGCCCGGCTGCACAGGGCGTTCAGGGCCGGTTCCATGCCGCTGGCACCGCTATCAGCGGCGTAGCAGATGCTCAGGGTTTTGGTCTTGAAGGCACCGCTGGTGCGGGCTTCAATGCGGCGGATTTTCTCCAGATCGCGATTGGTCAGAATGGGCTGATGCACTTCCAGCCGCTTGTGGGTGCCGCTGTGATCCAGCCCCAGCAGGTTGGGGCGCGGGCCGATGTGGGAGACCAGTGACATGACCAGTTCTTCCCGGATCGGGTCAATGGCCGGGTTGGTAACCTGGGCAAAGCCCTGCTTGAAATAATCGTACAGCAAACGGGAACGACTGGAGAGTACCGCCAGCGTGGCATCCGTCCCCATCGAACCCACCGGTTCCTGGCCGGTGAGGGCGATGGGGGTCAGGAAAAACTTGAGGTCTTCCTGGGTATAGCCAAAGGCCTGCTGCCGGTCGAGCAGGGTCTGGTCATCCGGTGCCATGGCCGCCACCTCCGGCGGCAGATTTTCCAGTTTGATCTGGGTTTCGTTCAGCCATTGCTGATAGGGAGCCGCAGCGGCCAGTTCTGCCTTGAGGTCGGCATCGTCAATGATGCGTTGCTGTTCCAGATCAATCAAAAACATCTTGCCCGGTTGCAGCCGCCATTTTTTGACAATTTTGTGTTGGGGGATGTCGAGAACCCCCATTTCCGAGGCCATGACTACGTAGTCGTCATCGGTGATGAGATAACGGGCCGGACGCAGACCGTTGCGATCCAGGGTTGCGCCAATCTGGCGACCGTCGGTAAAGGCCACGGCAGCCGGGCCGTCCCAGGGTTCCATCAGGGCGGAATGGTATTCGTAGAAGGCCCGGCGTTTTTCATCCATCAGCGGGTTACCGGCCCAGGCCTCGGGGATCAGCAGCATCATGGCATGAGCCAGCGAGTAGCCGCCCATGACCAGCAGCTCCAGGGCATTATCGAAGCTGGCGGAATCGGATTTGCCGTCGGCGATCAGGGGCCAGATTTTGTCGAGGTCGGCTCCCAGCAGGGGCGAAGACATGGAATGGCGGCGGGCGGCCATCCAGTTGAGATTGCCGCGCAGGGTGTTGATTTCACCGTTGTGGGCAATCATGCGGAAGGGATGAGCCAGATCCCAGGTCGGGAAGGTGTTGGTGGAGAACCGCTGATGCACCAGGGCCAGGGCCGATACCATGGTTTCATCGGCCAGATCGGCGTAGTACTCACCCACCTGGGTCGCCAGCAACATGCCCTTGTAAACCAGGGTGCGCGACGAGAAGGACGGGATATAGAACATCTTGCCCTGAGCCAGGTTGAGTTCCCGGATGGTTTTGTCAATCTGTTTGCGGATGATGAACAGTTTGCGCTCGAACGTCGCCTGATCCGGGCAACCGTCTCCCCTGCCTACAAATACCTGACGGATGACCGGTTCAATCGGCTTGACTGATTCACCCAATACCGCACTGTTGACCGGTACATCACGCCAGCCGAGCAATACCTGGCCTTCGCTCTGGATAAAGCGTTCAACCATGGTTTCCGCCGTTTTGCGATAGGCCGGGTTTTGCGGCAGGAAAATCATGCCGACCCCGTAGTGGCCCGGCGGCGGCAACTCAAAACCGGCCTGTTGCCGCAGGAATGCATCCGGCAACTGAATCAGGATGCCTGCACCATCTCCCGCCAGCGGATCTGCACCTACGGCTCCACGATGGGTCAGGTTTTTGAGGATTTCCAGCCCCTGGCGCACGACGCCATGGCTTTTCTGACCTTTGATGTGGGCAATGAAGCCCACGCCGCAGGCATCATGTTCGTTGCGGGGGTCGTAAAGACCGACTTGATCGGGTATGGCATTAAAACTCATGGTGTACCTCTGTCCAGAACACGGTATTGTCAAGGCAACCGCCGGCGGGGTGACCGGGATTGGATACCGTTCGTTACCTTGGCCGGTATTTCAGCGTGAACGGGATTGTGTGGGATGAATGGAACGGGTTAACGGGAGCGCAAATGGTCGGGCAATATAAAGAAATCACCGGCTCATTTCAAGAGAGCGCAAGCGGGAAACATGCCAGACAGGGAAAGGGGTACCGGGGTCAGGCGACTGTCACTTTTTTTAACGATTGCTGGATGCGGTCGGCCACCGTCACCGCCCGAAGCCGCTTCCAGCCTCATTTTTCCGGGTCTGGCACGCTATCTGTCAGTAGAACGGTGCGGGCCGACATCCTGCCGGCTCCGCTTCATTGCAATCATTCAACTTCATTGTGAGGGAATCACTCATGAACAGAAATCTACTACTGACAGGGATTACGCTGGCTTT
>CAIVXW010000394.1 GCA_903910005.1 uncultured Methylococcaceae bacterium | reverse complement strand
AAGCTGCTGACGCTCTATGACATGGCACTGACCAGAACGGAGGAGAACTGAATGGCCACTATCGAAGGATTCCGGGTACAGAACTTTCGGGCATTGCGCGATGTGGCCTTGGGGAAACTTTCCGGGGAGCATGCAGGCGATCCACTCACACCGTTCACCGTGGTAATCGGCAAGAACGGCGTGGGCAAAAGTACCTTGTTCGATGCTTTCGGTTTTGTCGCGGACTGTTTGGCTACCGATGTGGAGACGGCTTGCGACATGAAGCAGCGAGGCGGATTCGAGCGCATGCGATCCAAGAGTGTGACCGAGCCAATCCGTTTCGAGATCTATTACCGCGAAGCTCAAAACGAGCGCCCTATCACCTACGAGTTGGCGATCGATCTGGATGCCAACGGTCGGCCTTTTGTTCTTTCCGAAATGTTGCGCCAGCGCCGAAAGAACCAGAAATACGGCCGACCTTACCCGTTTTTGCGCCTGGATCGTGGCAAAGGCTCTGTTTGGGCCGGTGAAGAGGCCATTGGCGACACGGAGGAAGAGGATAGTGCCAGCACTCCGGTGGAGCTGACCGATCCGCGTGAACTGGGTATTTCAACCCTGGGGACGCTGAAGGAACATCCGCGCATTCGCAAGTTCAGGGACTTCCTCAAAGGCTGGTACCTCTCATATTTTTACCCGGATGCCGCACGCGGTTTGCCGACTGCAGGTCCGCAACGGCATTTGAACGTGCACGGCGACAACATCGGCAACGTGGTGCAGTTCATGGAGCGTGAGCACAAGGATCGCTTCAAGAGCATTCTGGAGCGCATCGCCAGCAAAATTCCCGGAATCGCGAAGATCGACACCAGGGTGACGGACGACAAGCGCGTACTGCTGCGTTTCAACGACGGTGCGTTTGGTGATCCTTTCTTTGCCCAGCAGATGTCGGACGGCACGTTGAAGATGTTTGCCTACCTGCTGCTGCTGGAAGATCCCGAGCCGCCGCCATTTATCTGTATCGAGGAGCCGGAAAACGGGCTGTATCACAAGCTGCTGGAGGCACTGGCGCAGGAATTCCGGTTGCATGCCACGGGCAAAAAGAATGCGCCACAGGTGTTTGTTACGACGCATCAGCCCTATTTTGTGGATGCTCTCTCGCCGGAAGAGGTGTGGATACTGGAAAAAGGGACAGATGGTTTTTCTACCATCCGCCGGGCATCCGAGTTTGAAGTGGTGAGGAACCTGGTGGCCGAAGGTTTGCCGCTAGGTGGGCTGTGGTACAGCGACTATCTTGATGCGAGGTGAGGGATGCACATCGAGATACTGGTGGAAGACAGCTCTGGACAGAAGCTGCTGGAAGCTGTGTTGCCCAAGCTGCTTGGCGAATATGGCGAACCACATACCTGGAATATGCATGCGTACAAAGGCATAGGACGTATTCCAAAAAACCTGAAGGGTAGAGCCGATCCGGCAAAGCGAATACTGCTTGATCAGTTGCCCCGCCTGCTGCAGGGGTATGGAAAAACGCCCGGGATTGATGCCGTGGTGGTCGTGCTGGACACAGACAAGCGCTGCTGCAGGGCGTTTCTGGATGAACTCAGAATATTGGCTGCAGGCTGCAATCCGGCGCCCAACACGCTGTTCCGGTTGGCCATCGAGGAAGTTGAAGCCTGGTATCTGGGCGACAGGCAGGCGCTGACAGATGCCTATCCACGCGCCAGGACTGAAGTGTTGAACCGCTATGTGCAAGATAGCGCGTGCGATACGTGGGAACTGTTGGCGGATGCCGTCTACCTCGGTGGTTCAGCCGAGATCAAAAAAACCGGTTGGCCGCTGCCAGGCAAGCTGAAACATGAATGGGCGGAGAAAATCGGGCCACTCCTTGAGCCTGACCGTAATGTATCGCCCAGCTTTGGCAAGTTCCGTGATGGGTTGCGCCGCCTTGTGATGATGGAGGATGACTTGTGAGCAAGATTACTCATATCAGGCTGGACAATTTCACCTCGTTTGCCGGGCTGGATCAGGCGTTTTCGACTGGAGTAAACGTGATCATCGGGGCCAATGGCACGGGCAAGACGCACTTGCTGAAGGTGCTGTATGCGGCTTGTGCGGTAACGGTGGGTGAGGATAAGGACAAAAGCTTCGCGCTGAAGCTGCGCAATGTGTTCAACCCCTATGAAGGCCGCATGGGCCGCCTGGCGCGTCGGCAGTCAACCAGCATCAAAACCAGGGCCATCGTCACCCGCGAGGGTGGCGCGAAGCTGTCGGCCGAGTTTTCCAACCACACCAATAAACCCGATGATGTGAAGGTCACAGGCGAAACAGCCTGGAAAAAGGCAGAGCTGGCCAGTGCCTATATTCCAGTCAAGGAGATGCTGGCGCATGCGCCAGGTTTTCTGGCCACGGCCGCCAAGCGGGAAATTGCCTTTGAAGAAGTCTACGTGGACATCATCAAGCGTGCCTTCCTGCCTAAGTTGATGGGGCCAACCCACAAGGATCGCCAGTGCTTGCTGACGGCACTGCAGAATGCCATCGACGGTAAGGTCGTGACCAAGGGTGAATACTTTTTCCTCAAGAACAAACAAGGCGATCTCGAGTTCACCTTGTTGGCCGAAGGCATTCGCAAGCTGGCCTTGATCTGGCTGCTAATCCAAAACGGCATTTTGCTATCCGGTTCGGTGCTGTTTTGGGATGAGCCAGAAGCCAACCTGAATCCTGCCTTGATGGGCGAAGTGGTCGAAGTGATCCTGGAGTTACAACGGATGGGCGTGCAGGTGTTCCTGACGACGCACAACTACGTATTGCTCAAGGAATTTGATCTGCGTAAGCAGAAGGACGACCAGATTCGCTATCTGTCGCTGTTCCGGGATGAGTCGGGGGCCGTTGTAGCCAATGCCAGCGACGGCTACCTGGGCGTAAACCCGAATGCGATTGCCGCAACATTCAGCGATCTTTACGACCGTGAACTCAAGCGCAGTCTGGGAGCCATCCAGCCATGACAGTGCTTGCCGAGAAGGATCTGCAAATCACTTTGCCAGCCAGTGTCGCTGGCCGAAAGTTCGATGATGAGACCAGTCATGGCTTGAGCCATTGCATGAAGGCGGTGGACTTCATCGTCGAGTTGGACGACCGGACATATTTTATTGAGTTCAAAGACCCTGAAAATCCGCATGCCAAGCCCAAGGACAGTGCTGCGTTCCTCAAGAAATTCATGAGTGGCGCAATTGATAGCGACCTCAAAACCAAGTATCGGGATTCCTGGTTATACGAGTACGCCGAAGGTCGGGCGAAGAAACCCATCTATTACCTTGTATTGATCGGCGCGAGTACCTTGTCCGACGCGGATTTGTTGACCCGCACGGAAGCTTTGCAACGCCAGTTACCGGTAGAAGGCCCCGGTGACCGGCCTTGGAAAAAGCCATTTGTGGCCGGTTGTGCCGTGATGAACCTGGCCGCATGGAACAAGGTTTTATCCCACATTCCGGCAAGTCGGGTAGGTCGAGCGAACTGAATGGCCATCATCGAGGGTTTTCGGGTACAGAACTTCCGTGTATTACGCGATGTGTTGCTGGGCAGGTTCTCTGGACAAGCCGACGGCGAACCATTGACGCCGTTTACCGTGGTCATCGGGTGGAGGCTGTTTGAGCGTGCCCGGTAACCGTTTCAGCCCCGGCGACTGGTGCTGGCTCACCCGGCAGGCATTGCCTTGCCAGGTAATCGAGTGCCAGGATGTGTGGGGCGAGGTGACCTACCGCGTCTGGCTGCCTGCCAAGGACGCAGTGGTGCGTGCCCGGGCGGCGGATCTTGCTGTGCTGGAAAGTGTGCGCCCGAGCGTGGAGCAGATTCTGCACATCACGGCAGCCGCCAAGCTGCTGGATGCGCTGGAGAACAACCTGCTGCTGGCACCCATTCAGTCCAGCGTGGTGCCGCTGCCGCATCAGCTCCATGCGCTGAACCGTGCGGTCAGCCGCGACCGCATCCGCTACTTACTGGCCGATGAGGTAGGCCTCGGCAAGACCATCGAGGCCGGTTTGGTGCTGCGCGAATTGAAGTTACGTGGCCGGGTGAAGCGCATCCTGGTGGTGGCACCCAAGGGACTGGTGCGCCAGTGGCAGGCGGAAATGCGCCTGCACTTTGGCGAGAAGTTCCAGTTCATCGAACCATCTGAGCTGGCGGCCTTCCGTCAGTGGCGCAGTGGTGGTGCTGGTGAGGAAGAGAACCTGTGGCGCATGCACGATCAGGTGATCTGCTCGCTGGATTCGGTGAAGCCGCTGGAAGGTCGTCGTGGCTGGAGCCTGGAGCAACTCAACACCTACAACCGCGAACGCTTCGAGGACTTGATCTCGGCATCGTGGGATCTGGTCATTATCGACGAAGCCCATCGCATGGGCGGCAGCACCGAGCAGGTGGCCCGCTACAAGCTGGGGGCTGCGCTGGCGGAGGCCTCGCCCTATCTCTTGCTGCTGTCGGCCACGCCGCACCAGGGCAAGACCGACCAGTTCATGCGGCTGATGCAGTTGCTGGATCGCGAAGCCTTCCCGGACGAAAGCAGCGTCAGCCGCGACCGAGTGCGACCCTTCGTGATCCGCACCGAGAAGCGTATGTCCATCAACGCCGAGGGCCAGCCGCTGTTCAAACCACGTATCACCCGACTACAGGCGGTGGCATGGCAGGGCCGACACGGCATACAGCAGCGACTGTACGAAGCAGTGACCGACTATGTGCGCCACGGTTACAACCAGGCCATGGCGACCAAGCAACGCCACATCGGCTTCTTGATGATCCTTATGCAGCGGCTGGTGACATCCAGTACGGCGGCCATCCGCACCACACTGGAAAAGCGTCAGGTGCTACTGGATTCGCCGCAACCGCAGGCCAATCTATTTGAGAATACCGACGCCGATGAATGGGCGGATCTGGACGGCCAGTCTCAGGTGGATATGGCCATGCAGTCCAGCGGCTGGGAGTTGGAGAAGTCCGAAGTCGATATGCTGCTGGAACTGGCGCGTGAAACCGAGGCTGCGGGCACTGATGCCAAGGCCGAGGCACTGCTGGAGCTGATCTACAAGCTGCAGCAGGAAGAAGGTGATCCGGTGCTGAAGGTGCTGATCTTTACTGAGTTCGTGCCCACGCAAGCCATGCTGGCTGACTACCTGGAAAGCCGTGGCTTCTCGGTGGTGACGCTCAACGGCAGCATGGATATGGAAACCCGCACCCGTGCACAGCAGGCGTTCTCCAGGGATGTTCGCGTGCTGATTTCGACAGATGCCGGCGGCGAAGGTCTGAACCTGCAGTTCTGCCACGTCATCGTCAACTTCGACATGCCGTGGAACCCAATGCGGATCGAGCAGCGCATTGGCCGAGTCGACCGTATCGGGCAGAAGCACGTGGTCCGTGCGATCAACTTCGTGCTTGAGGACACCGTCGAGCACCGCGTGCGCCAGGTGCTGGAAGAAAAGCTGGAGGTCATCGCGCAGGAGTTTGGTGTCGACAAGGCGGCCGACGTGATGGATTCAGTCGAGGCCGACCCGATCTTCGACGAACTGTTCGTACATGGCCTACAGAACCCGGATGCCATCGAACAGGAATGCGACGCGGTGGTGTCGCAACTGCGCTCCACCCTGGCCGAGTCGAAGCAGAACAGCGATCTGCTCACCACCGAACACGACCTGGACGCCGACGATGCCCGCAAGTGGCGTGACCACCCGGCGCAGTTCTGGCTGGAGCGTGCCATCACCAGTGGGCTGGCCGCCCGGGGTGGCTCGGCCACCAAGACAGGCAATGCATGGCGGGTGAAGTGGGCCGACGGCACTGAATCGGCACAAGCCTGTTTCGACGCCCGCACAGCCGATGAGAACCCGGAGCTGGAGTGGATCACGATGGAAGACCCACGGGTCCGGGCTGTGATCAGCGAGCTTCCACGCTTTGTCGCTGGCCAACCACTGCCGGTGATCCGTGTTTCTGGTCTGCCGGATTCAGTGCGCGGCATCTGGTCGCTGTGGGAGATCAGCCTGGCGGCTGAGGGACTCAGCCGCAAGCACTTCCTGCCGGTGTTTATCAACGAGGAAGGCCGCCCCTTCGTACCGACCGCCAAGCGCGTGTGGGATCTGCTGCTGACAGAAACCGTGGATGTGTACGCCGTGACCGGTGCCGAGAAATCGGCGAAGTGGTTTGAGGCATCGCGTGCGGCGGCCAGCACCCAGGGTGAACGAATCTTCACCGAACTGCTGACTGAACACCGGACTCGACTGACGGATGAACGCGAACGGGCGGTGTACGCCTTTGAAGCCCGGGGACAGGCCATCGGGCGCATCGGCTTGCCGGCCGTGCGTGAGTACCGGCGCAAGCGATTGCAACAAGAACACGATGCACGCATGGCTGCCCTCAATGACATGGAGGCCAGTATGCCCGACTTGAATGCCGTGATGATGGTTCGGGTTTCCGGGGACGCTGTGCCCGGAGGAGAGGTGGAATGACAAATTCGTCGGGAACGACAAAATCGCCAGGAGCGATTTTGAACGGCGCAGCCGATCCTGAAAGGACGAGCCCCAAGGATGGGGCGAGTAATTTGGACAGCCGTCAGGCTGGCACCATGAATGGTGCCAGCAATTTGTGGACGGAACGTATTCTGAGCCACTTCACGGCCAACCTCACCCGGCTGTGGGTAGCGTGCGACCCGGATGATGTGTTGCTCGACGAGAAGCTGTTGACCGAGCTGCGTGGTCGCGGCTTCGAGCTGATGCTGTACGAGGATCCGTTTGCCTTCCGTGCGGAATATGAGGCGTGCTACCGCGCCGCATGGGACCGGGGTGAACAAGGGTCTGCCCCCTCGCTGGTTCTGCATCTGTGCAGTGCCGACGCAAATGCCTTGCCGTGGGACATCGTGCATCACGGTCGTGTGGTGCGTCTCAGCCTTGCAGAGCTATTCCCGAAGCTGGCCTACAGTGCGGTACAGCAAGTAGAACCAGAGCATTTTTCCAGGCTGTTTCTTGCCCACCAAACCGAGCTACAGTCAGCACGCGGCGAGAACGAGTCCAGGGACTTCATCCTCGAACACGTCTACCAACTGGCACCGAGGTTCATTCGCAACCCGGTGGACTTCTGGCGCGAATTGCTGCGGATGCGCTTTTCCAATCGGACGTTGCCACCCCTGTTCGCCCAGCACGCAGCAAGCATCATCCAAGACAAAGGGCTGTTCGCCAACCTGCCTGTCGCCACCTGGTTGGCATCCAGGAGTGCGCTGCTGCGCGTGGTGCAGGAGGCGTGGTACCGCTACCTGTCGAAATTGGGGCTGGATGGCACACAAACTGGCGAATCGCCACCACCCAATTACGTCACCAGGTTCGAGATTCCGTTCGATCACCCCGATGTGCAGGTACTAATCGATTCCATGTTCCTCGACGGCAGCTTGCATCCGTTGGCGGTGCACAGCGTCCCGGTGGGAATACCGAACTGGATCAAGGCCGGTATCGTCCAGGATCTGGCAGCATTGCAGACCTTGGCACTCAAAGGCATCGATGGCCTGATCGAGACGACTCCAACGGCAGATTCCCCGCACAAGGACTGGAGCGAGTTCGCCAAACGCTACGGCGAGATACTTGCCCGCACGCAGGGTCTGCCAGGCATCGAAGTTAGCGAACACCTGTCGGTGATTCGGGAGCGCATCAAGGCCTTGCAGGCGCAGTCAGACGAGCGACTGCAAGCCTGGGTCGCGGCCAGGCATTACGCCGACCTGATTTTGCAGCCGGTGACCAAAGGGCCGGTGATGGTACACCACATACCCCGTTTCTTGCGCCAGCGGCGATCCGCAGGGGAAACCAGGGTGGCCCTGCTGGTATTCGACGGGCTGGCGTTAGACCAGTGGGTGCAGATCCGCGAGAGCCTGATAGCCACCACCAAACGTTTCGCGTTCGACGAGGGAACCGCGTTTGCGTGGCTGCCGACCGTGACATCGGTGTCACGTCAGGCACTGTTTTCGGGTCTCAAGCCACGCGAGTTCGATGACTCGATTGAGCGGACGGACAAGGAGGAATCCTTGTGGAAGACGTTCTGGCAGAACGAAGGTGTCAACCCGAACGAGGTGATGTACCGCCGTGCGCTGCGACAGACCAGTCAGCTCGACGCACTGGAAGCGGATCTGATCGATCGGTGCCCGAAGGTGGTCGGTTTGGTGATTGATGAGGTGGATGACAGGCTCCACAAGGAGCGGTCGAAGAAAGATGTGGCGATGTGGATCGAAAACTGGTTGACGACTGGTTTCGTTGACCGGCTGTTCTCACTATTGCTGGACAGGGGATATCACATCTACCTGACGGCGGATCACGGCAACGTCGAGTCCACCGGCATCGGCAGACCCAACCAGGGCGTGATGGCGGAGACACGCGGCGAGCGTGTGCGGGTTTATCGGAGCGAAACCTTGCTGGCCGATTCCGCTGCGGCCTGTCCCGGCACAGTGAGGTTGGACATTGCGGGACTACCCGCGAACTTCATGCCCCTGTTCGCAGGCGGACGAACTGCCTTTGTGCCGCAAGGCGAGGCGGTGGTGGTTCACGGTGGGGTGTCGATCGAAGAGTTGATCGTGCCCTTTGTTAAAGTGAGCGACGTGATGGGTAACGAATGAGTTCATCAGTTTCAAAAATAGGCTTTGATCGGTTTATTCAGCTTGATTGGGCGGCTACTGCACTGCATATCCGTGCAGGCGTGGCTGGACTGGATGATCTGAATGCACGACTCGATTCAGCCGGACTTGGCGCAGAAGCCAGGAAGAAAACACGCACCGTACTGAATCGGCTGTGGCTGGAGCCCCGCGCCGAGTTGGTCGACTACGCAGATCGCGGCGTGGCCATCTACAAGACGCAACCGGACATTCCTCCGGCGATTCTGTGCTGGGGCATGGCCGTGGCGACGTACCCGTTTTTCGGTAAGGTGGCCGAACTGGTGGGTCGCTTGTCCGCTATCCAGGGCGACTGCGCGTCCGCCGAAGTGCATCGCCGCATGAGCGAAACCTACGGAGAGCGCGAAGGCACCCGGCGCATGACCAACAGGGTCATCCAGAGTCAGGCGAGTTGGGGTACTGTAAAGCGAGTGGAAAACGGCAAGCGCGTCATCCGGCTTGCTCCAACCGTGATCGACCACGACGAACTCACGGCATGGCTGATCGAAGCCGCAGTACGTTATGTCGGCAAGCCTGTTTCCGTACCCGGCCTGCAATCGCTGCCGGTGCTGTTTCCATTCACCCTGACGGGCTCTCTGGCCTACGTGGTGTCGAACAGTGCGAGCCTGAGCCTTCGTTCGGAAGGGCCGAGCAACCCGTTCGTCGCGTT
>CAIVXW010000393.1 GCA_903910005.1 uncultured Methylococcaceae bacterium | reverse complement strand
GGCCGGGTATGTCATGGGCGGGGTGCTGCGCGGACTGCTCACCGGGAGCATCGTGGCCGGCATCGGCAGCCTGTTTACCCCGTTGCATCTGATTCATCCCGACATTGCCGCCGGGGTGTTTCTGTTAACGGCTACGCTGTTCTCGCTGGCCGGTTTTATCAACGCGGTGTATGCCAACAGTTTCGATGATATTTCCATCGTCCCGAATTTTGTGCTGAATCCGCTGGTCTATCTGGGCGGCGTATTTTATTCGGCCAGCATATTGCCGGAAACCTGGCGGGCGGTGGCATTGGCCAATCCCATGTTTTACATGATCAATGCCTTTCGTTACGGCTTTCTGGGTGTAAGCGATGTGGATGTCCAGTTGGCGTTTCTGGTCATGGGTGGAACCCTGATCGTCTTGCTGATCTGGGCCTGGTATTTGCTCAAAAAGGGGATCGGGCTCAAATCCTGATTCCGGTTCATTCTGGAGGTAGTTTTCGTGATTCGATCATTCCATCTGCCAACACTGCTGCTGATTCTGGCCGGTTCCGGTACGGTTCCGCTACAGGCAGTAACCGACACCGAGGCTCAGGAAGGCTTCGCCCAGGCCCGGGCCAGACAGGCGGGGCCGGACGCCGATCATGCCGGGCACACCCGTCCACAGACCAGTCCCGGCAACGGCTTTCGCGGCGTATTCTACGGCTATCTGCCGTGCCAGGATTGCATTGGCATTAAACACACCCTGTCCCTGAAACACCACAACAATTATTTGCTGATTACCCAGGTTGTCCGGGAGGCATCACGCGAGTTTTATGAAAAGGGCAAATATGTCTGGGATGAAGACAACCGGCGGGTCACCCTGACTCCCAACCAGCCCGACCAGCCCCCCCGGCTGTACCGTATCCGGGACGAGGGCACCCTGATCCAGCTCGATACCGACGGTAACACCATCACCCGGGAGGCGGATCGCTACGTTTTGCAACGCAGCGATCTGGCCCAGACCCGTGAAGTTCACATGCACTGAGGAGATTGATTTCATGTCCACCCCGACAGAAACCGTTTACGACGAAGCAGCCATCAACCAGCGTTTGCAGGCCGAACTGCCGCACTGGCGTTATGAAAATGGCTGGATTCGGCGCAAGTACCGCACCAGCGGCTGGAAATCCACCCTGATGGTGGTCACCACGATCGGCCATCTGGCCGAGGCGGCCTGGCACCATCCCGATCTGGCGGTTTCCTACGCCTTCGTCGAAGTCAAACTGGTCACTCATTCAGCCAAGGGCATTACCGAGAAGGACTTTGCCCTGGCCCGCAAAATTGAGGAGGTTGTTCAATGGGATGCCGCCGCCAGTTCCGGCGGGGTTTTGCCGGGAACACCGGATGAACCGCGTTTCAGATACCTTAAACATGACTGAGTACCGGGTCAGATTTGGCTTGATCCGGCGGTGGGCTGTCCTGGCCTGTCTGGTGACGAACCCGGTTGCGGCTGACATCAGCCAGGATCCGGCGGTACGCCAGTTTGTGGCAGAGATGCAGCAGAAACACCGGTACGCCGGTGCCGGGCTGGCGCAGTTGTTCCGGCAGGTGACGATTCAGGAGCCGATCCTCAACGCCATGGCCCGACCCTACGAGGCCAAACCCTGGCATGCGTACAAAAAGCTGTTTCTTACCGACAAGCGCATCGCTGGCGGGCGGCAGTTCATGCAGGCCCATCAAACCGCCCTCGCCGCCGCCACGCAAAAATACGGGGTGCCGGGTCACATCATCGCCGCAATCATCGGTATTGAAACCTCCTATGGCGAGACTCCGGGCAAATACCAGGTGATTGATGCCCTCTCAACCCTAGCCTTTGCCTATCCAAAACGGGCCAGTTTTTTCCGGCAGGAGCTGGAAGCCTTCCTGTTACTGTGCCGGGATGAAAACATGCCGCCCGACCAACCGGTCGGGTCGTATGCCGGTGCCATGGGCTATCCGCAGTTCATGCCCAGCAGTTTTCGGGGATATGCGGTCGACGGCAACGGCGACGGACGCCGCGACATCTGGCACGATCCGGTCGACGCCATTGCCAGCGTCGCCCATTACCTGGCCCGTAACGGCTGGGTTAACGGCGAACCGGTTGCCGTTCCGGCGGAACTGAGCCAGGGAGCGACCCGTCTGTCGGGCAAGGTACTCAAGGCTGAATACAGCCTCGACCAACTGGGGGCAGACGGAATAAGACCGACTCAAACCGGTCTTTCCGGCACCTTGCGTGGCAATCTGGTCGCACTGGAAGAAACCGGCGGTACCGCCTGGTGGGTGGGATTCCGTAATTTTTACGCCATTACCCGTTACAACCACAGTGCCCTTTACGCCATGGCGGCCCATCAACTGGGCCAGGCATTGCAAGCTGCGCCGGATTCGGCACGAGTGGGGTCACCATGAATTGCAAACTGTTTATCGGAAATATCAGCGGGCAGGTGAGTCAACTGGATCTGGAGCGATTGTTCAGCCCGCACGGGACGGTGCATACCGCAACCATCATTCGCGATTTGCTGGACGGTCGACCGCGGGGGTTTGGCTTTGTGATTCTGGACAGCCCGGAGGAAGCCAGCCAGGCGCGAGATGCGCTGGACGGGGTTTTTTACAAGGGGCAATTCCTGAATATCCAGTTGGCGCGTCCACGCACCGAAGGAGTGAGACGCCCCGGAACGTTCTGGGGACGTCGCCCGGACGGACGCCGGTCGATGGAGCGGGATAACAGGGAGGGTAAGGAGAGTAATGAAAGAGATGCCGGATGGCCGATGAATGCAGAACCTGTGTGAGCGGAACAGGGGGAAGGGTCAACGCGGACGGCTGATTTGTTTCCATTCCCCCGTGCTCATCAGCCGGCCTTGATATTGACCTTGGATGTCCACCCTGTTTTGCCCTGACAGTCACCGTCGATGACTTTCAGCTTGACATAGGGCAGCATCCCTACCATTTGTTCCTCTTCCACGCTGGCGCGGGTGCCGCCAGCCGCGACACAGATGCTGACTTCCTGGTTTTCTTCCGCTTCCGAGGCGCTCTGCATGCCCGGTACGGCGGTCAGGTGGGAGAGCCCCCCGTTGGGGTTTTCAAGGGTGACGGTCTGGCCCGGCCCGATTGAGGCGACCTTGACCTTCTCACCCTCACCACCGCCACCCATGGCCAGCCCCAACATAATCACAACCACGCCCCCGATGGCTCCGTAAAGAACCTTGGGATTGGTCTTGAGTGTTTCAACAATGCCCGCGACGGCATTGCCGGTGTTTTCTTTGGTTTCTTCAGACATTCCGCTTTACCTCCTCGTTAAAATTATGAATTCTCCAGGCAAACCCGGGAGCGCGTGCAAATTACCACGACGATCAAACATCGTGAACCTACCAGACACCGGGACAGTAAAAAAATTCCATGACCATCCGCAGAGAGACCGACATGCGTCAACCCTACAACCGACCTGCCCTGTCAGGGCGGATTACCTGCTGCCTGGCGGTACTCGCCCTGATCGCGTTGCCGGTGGCAGCCAGTGAAAATGAACCGGAGGGACAAGGCTACCGGGTGGAACACCTGATGAAGCAACAGGATGTGATCTTCGGCTTTGATTTTCTGCCTGACGGCGACATCCTGTTTACCGAGCGAGGCGGTGCCCTCAGGCGACTGCATCCCCGTAGCGGACGGATTACCTCCATCAGCGGAATACCTGCGGTGGCAGCCGGTGGCCAGGGCGGTCTGCTGGATGTACGGCTGGCCGCCGATTTTGCGACCACGGCCCGGGTCTATCTGACCTGGAGTGAGCCGACATCTGCCGATCAGGCCACGACTGCCTGGGGAGATGGCGTGCTGGCAGGCAGTGAACTCAGGGACTTTCACCGCCGCTTTTCCGCAGACGCAATCAGCCACAACGACATTCATTATGGTTCGCGCCTCGAATTTGACGACGCCGGTCATCTGTTCGTATCCATCGGGGAACGCAATGAACGCCAGCAGGCCCAGAATCCCGGCGTACACAACGGCAAAATTCTCCGCTTCAATCGGGATGGAACCGTTCCGCACGATAATCCCTTCAGCAATCAGCCGGGAATCCGCGCGGAAATCTGGAGCCTGGGACATAGAAACCCGCAGGGACTGGCCTTCGATCCGGCCACCCGGAGCCTGTGGGAAGCCGAATTTGGCCCGCAGGGCGGCGATGAAATCAACCGGATTCAGCCGGGCCGTAACTATGGCTGGCCGGTCATCACCTACGGTCGGGAATACCACGGTCCCCGCATCGGCGAAGGCACTGAAAAACCCGGCATGGAGCAGCCGGTGACGTACTACACGCCCTCCCTGTCACCGTCCGGTATCGGTCTTTACACCGGCAACCGCTTCCCTGCCTGGCAGGGTAACCTGTTTGTAGCGACCCTCTCCGGCCAGCAACTCAGGCGGCTGGTGCTGCGGGACGGGCGGGTAGTCCAGCAGGAAATCCTGCTGGATGACCGGGGCTGGCGGTTCCGCCAGGTGCGTACCGGGCCGGATGGTTACCTGTATT
>CAIVXW010000392.1 GCA_903910005.1 uncultured Methylococcaceae bacterium | reverse complement strand
TGATCTCTCACTTTATCGCAACATTGGTATATTCGCGTATTCCAGCATCACGGGGCATATCCATGTAAGCCTGTCGCCTGCCTATCTGAATGAGCAGATTATGCAGAGCCTTGGTCAGGCCGCAAGCATGGCCCTGGGTGTTCTGCTGTTGCTGAGCGGGTTTGGCTGGTATCTGAAAAATTTCCTTATCGCCCCGCTGCATCAACTGGATCTGCGGCTGGGCAAGTTACTTGGAGAGGCTGATGCAGCCGAACCCGTACAAACTGATTACGGGCCGGGTCACCTGGTTGTACGCTGGAATTTGCAACTGGATCGTTTTGTCCGGGAAAACCGAACCCTGACGTTGCGGTTGAGCTATCAGGAGCGGTTCCTGCGCGACAAAACCAGCCAACTGGCTCAGGCACTGGCCCAGGCGGATATCGAACGACGGGCCCGACTGTTGTTTCTGGCCGAAGTGGAGAGTCAATTACGGCCACGTTTGGTACAACTGGCGCAATCCCGACAGCCGGTATCAGGCTGCAGAACCGGGCAGGCCGAGCCTGTTGCCGCTGCAGGTGCCTTCGGATTGATTCCGGTCTTTGACAGTTTACTGTCGGACTGGCGGCAGGATGTTGCGGATCACGAGTGCCGCTTGCATTCATTTGATCTGCGTCAATATTTTGAACACCTCATGGGTCTATTGATGGCCAGCCTGCCTCATGTTGTGCTGATTCCGCTCATCAGTCCTGATCTGCCGCGTACGGTATTTGGCGATTCGGTAGGGCTGACACGAATTTTGGGGCGATGGCTTATTCAGTTGGGGCGGGTAATGCACCATGGCAATCTGGTCGTCAGGGTCAAGCCCTCGCTGGTGCGGGGGCAGCCGGGATGGCTTGTGCTGGTTCACGCCCCCATCCGGGAACTGGCCCCTGAAATCAGGCAACGCATGACAGTTCTGTTCAGTTCCGGGCTTGCCAGTTATCGGGTCACCCAGGGCAATGGCCCGGTACCCGGGATTGATGCCATGGTCAAATCCATGAACGGCCTGCATGGTACGACTGGCAGGGAAACCGAAGGGGTCTTTTATTATCTGCATTTACCGCTTGAACAAACGGCTGATTGCCTGGATGTACCGGTAATGCACGGTATCCGGGTGTGTGTGATTGACAGTATTCCCCTGTCCCGAAAAGCCTGGATGGAGCAATTGCGGCATCTGGGTATCAAGGCCTGCGGCTGTGAGGCAGTAGAACAGGCACTGGCATGTCTTGATGGTACGGCCTCCGTCCGAATCATCGTCCTGAGCCAGCAGGATTTTTGGCGGCACGCCTCAAAGGCGGAAGCCTTTATCGATACCTGCCTGCTGCTCAAGGCCTGGCCGGTCTTGATATTGCCTTACGGGGATTTTGAAGGACGGGACTATTACCACAGGGCCGGAGCCATCTGCCTGAATAAACCGGTTCGCAACAAGGATTGGTGTAACCTGATTGAAACCTTGCGTCAGCGTGCAACCCATTCAGTCGACCCTCCCGTCGCCCCTGATCCGGTTCAGACCGCAGGTATCGCTACCGCAACACATCAGGTCGGTCAGTCTGGTTTGGCACCCGGGAGCGTCCGAACCGCAGTAGATGAACCGGGGTCGGCCGTATCGGGTTATGTGACGGCCCTGCTGGCGGCAACCCGC
>CAIVXW010000391.1 GCA_903910005.1 uncultured Methylococcaceae bacterium | reverse complement strand
GTGCAATCACCGACAGCAACCCCGGATTTGATGGTCTTGCAACAAGGCAAGCCATTGGCACTAGACGACCAGGGATACTCTGTGGTTTACCTGACATTGGCGGGGGAGAATCATGTCCGAGATCAGCCTTGAAGCCTTGCATCTTGCTGTCAAGGCAGTCGAAGAGGCACTTGATGATTACCATTATGCCGCAGAGAACCAGCCTCGATTGTTGTTGAGTGTCCGGGACGGCACCATTCAACGTTTTGAAGTCGCAATGGATTTAACTCGGCAACTCGTCATTCGTATCTTGAAAGAGAGGTACGGAATGGACGAGGCCAGTGCAAGAAAAGGATGGATTCGTGAAGCGGCCAAGCTCGGCATGATTGCCGATGCGGAAAGCTGGTTTGGCTTTTTGTCGGCGCGTGATCGTACCTCGCACACCCATGACTCGGAAATCGCCGCCAGGGTGTTTGCCCAGATTGACGATTTTTTGAGCAGTGCATGTGACTTGCTGCAAAGGTTACCTGCCCATGTTGCTTGATGTTCGCGCCGACCACCTGAAGATCGTTCAGGAGATTCTGCGAAAGTTTGTCCCGGAGCGTGAAGCCTGGGCCTTCGGTTCCCGCGCCAAATGGCTGGCTAAAGAGTATTCCGATCTGGATTTGTGCATCGTAGGCGAAACACCGCTTGGCTTCCGCGTCCTGGGTTTACTGGATGAAGCCTTTGATGAATCGGATTTACCCTACAAGGTGGATATTGTCGATTGGGCGACTACCAGCGAGTCGTTCAGGAAAATTATTGAACGGGATAAGGTGGTGGTGCAGGAGGGGGGAAAGGGCTTGGGTATGAGGAATTATTGGTGTTCATCCAATTGGGGCGATGAAGTTACCCTCGAATATGGAAAGGCAATCCGTGGCTACAGCCAAACCCACGGCAAGTATCGTGTTTTTGGCTCGAATGGCCCCATTGGTTGGACATCCGATGCGTTGACTCAAGGGCCGGGGGTCGTGCTCGGTCGGAAAGGAGCGTATCGAGGCGTTGAGTTCTGTCGTGAGCCATTCTGGGTTATCGATACTGCGTATTACGTCGTTCCCAAAACCGATTTGGATATGCGCTGGCTTTACTACGCAGTGAAGCATTACAAACTTGGTGAAGTAGATGACGGCTCGCCGATCCCTTCAACAACTCGTGCTGCCGTCTACATGCTTGAACTAGATGTTCCTCCCAAGCATGAACAACGCGCCATAGCCCACATCCTCGGCACATTGGACGACAAAATCGAACTCAACCGCAAGCAAAACGAAACCCTGGAGGCGATGGCTCGTGCCTTGTTCAAGGCATGGTTTGTGGATTTCGAGCCGGTCAAAGCCAAAATTGCCGCGAAGCAGGAAGGCCGCGATCTGCTACGCGCCGCCATGAGCGCCATCAGCGGCAAGCCCGAAGCCGAACTCGATACTCTACCGCCCGAGCAATACGACCCACTCGCCGTCACCGCCGCGCTGTTCCCGGATGAAATGGAAGACTCGGAGTTGGGGGAGATTCCGAAGGGGTGGGAAATACGCTCCCTGGACTCGATTGCAAACTATCTAAACGGACTTGCACTACAGAAATTCCCGCCGGAAAGCGAAGACGAGTTTCTGCCGGTCATCAAGATTGCGCAGCTACGGGCCGGGAACACAAATGGGGCAGACCGAGCAAGCGCCCGAATCAAGCCTGAATATGTCGTAGTCGATGGTGACGTATTGTTTTCCTGGTCAGGCTCACTTGAGGTCGAGGTGTGGAACGGCGGGCGGGGCGCGTTGAACCAGCATTTGTTCAAGGTGACATCTGATACGGTTCCGAAATGGTTTTACTTCTTCGCAACCCGACATCATTTACAGAATTTCCGTGCGATTGCCGCCGACAAGGCGACGACCATGGGTCACATTCAGCGCAAGCATCTGACAGATGCCCGGATCGCTGTTGCGTCTCCGGAAGGCATGAAGAAGTTTGACATCGCGATTGCTCCGCTATTCGATCAACTTGTTAGCAACGCGCAGCAATCCCGCTCCCTCACCCAACTCCGCGACACCCTCCTCCCCAAACTCCTTTCCGGCGAACTGCGCGTACCGGATGTCGAGGCATTGCTCGAACAGGCCGAATCAAGCCTACGCAATCCTGAATCCCAATGGAGGCATTCATCATGAACCCTGAGTATCTGTCCCTCAGTTCCGAAATCACCGAGCTGCAAGCCTTGCTCTCGAACCTCCCGGAAGACCATCTTCTTGAGCGTATGAGTCTGGAATCCCGGCTTGAATCCGTCAAAACGGAATTGGCCGCATTGCCACAAGACGTTGCACCGAAGGCACGGCTGACAGGGGGTGCCCCGGCAGCCGTGGTATCACGGCAGATTTCGGTGCCAGGGCCGCCGACTGTCGCTGGATGATTTGAGCCTGATGTAAGGAAGCGCATCGTTTCTAATGCCATTGTTGGAGGAATGATATGACCCAAATTCAGAAACTCACGATCAAGGGTTACAAGTCCATTGCCAGGCTGGAAAATTTCCCTCTACGCCCATTGAATGTCCTGATTGGTGCCAATGGTGCCGGCAAGAGTAATTTCATTGGCTTGTTCAAATTCCTGCATGCGATGTACGAGCAGCAATTACAGCTCTATGTGCAGAAGCAAGGCGGGATCGATGCCTTCCTGCATTTTGGTCGCCAAATCACACCCGGAATGGAAATGGCTTTCTGGTTTCCAGTGGAGAGTGCAACGCATGTGCAGCAAGGCTATCGGTTCAGTCTGGCACCCTCAGCGGATAATCGCTTGCTGTTTGAATCTGAGGAGTGCCGATTTTTTGGCAGTAGCGAAATGCCTGTCATGAACCCCGATTTTTCATTGGGGCAGGGACATGCCGAAGCCAGGCTCAGAGATGCCAGGGATCAGCATTCAAACTATGTTCGACCCGCTATCAGCAGCTGGCGTGTTTATCACTTCCACGACACCAGCGATACCGCCGTTGTGAAACGAATTCACCCAACCAACGATAATTTGCGCTTAAAGCCGGATGCAGCGAATCTGGCTCCTTATCTGCTCATGCTGTATCGAAAATATCCACAGGAGTACCGGCGGATTGTTGAAACCGTCCGTCTGGTATTGCCGTTTTTCGATGATTTTGTGCATCGAGCCAATGAGGAATATGTTCAGCTCGAATGGCTGCAGGCAGGGCACCCCGATAGCCCCTTCAAGGCGCATCTACTTTCGGATGGAAGCTTGCGTTTCATCTGTCTGGTGACTCTGCTTTTGCAGCCTGCCGCATTGCTGCCCGACACTATTCTGATTGACGAACCAGAATTGGGGCTGCATCCCTACGCGGTAAATGTTCTGGCGGATATTTTCAGGCAGGTGGCTGAGGATAAGCAGTTGATCGTTTCCACGCAGTCGGTGGAGTTGATCAACGAACTGTCACCAGACGACGTGATTGTGGTGGATCAGGAAAATGGTGCCTCCACCTTCAAGCGCCTCAACGAAGCAGAGTTGGCTGACTGGTTACAGGACTACGCGCTGGGCGAGCTGTGGAAGCGCAACATCCTGGGCGGGAGACCGTGACATGCGCGAGGTCATTGTTTTTGCGGAAGGCCCAACGGAAGAGCGCTTCATCAAGCAGGTTGTGGCACCCGCACTGCATGGTCTGCAGATTTACTTGAAGCCGCAGCTACTGAAGACCTCGCAGTCTGGCCGGGGCGGTGCGCTGAGCATCCATCGTTTTTTGCTCAACGCTCGCAATACCCTGCGCCAGAAACCGGACGCGGTTCTCTCTTCCTTCATCGACTTGTATGGACTGGATACGGATTTTCCAGCGTTCAAGGAAAGCCAAAAGCTCGTGGACGTGTATCAACGTGTTGCCTTGCTTGAGCAGGCCTTGCACCGCGCAGTAGTTGAGCATGTTGACTGCCGCGCAGATCAGTTTCTGCCTCATATTCAGCCTTACGAATACGAAGGCTTGCTGTTTTCGGATGTGGATGCGCTGGCTGCGACAGAGCCGACCTGGGGCAAGGCCTTGGGTATCCTGCGGAAGGTACGGAACTTGTTCGATAGCCCAGAACATATCAACGACGGCTATGACACCAAGCCATCGAAGCGACTGGAAAACCTGCTGCACCCCAAGTACAAAAAGACGACTCACGGGCCAAGGGCGGCAGCGCGCATATCGCTGGAAACCATGGAACGTGAATGTGCGCACTTTCGTGGCTGGATGGACGGTTTGCGAGGGCTGGCACAGCCATGATGAACGAACAACAGAACCATAGGATAATGGCAGTGACTCCTCCCCTCCCCAAACGGCATCGAGATGTGCCAAAGTGGAGAACTTTATAACCACTTGAAACGAGAAGCGGAGGAGCAAAATGAAGATTACAACGATCGGTCTTGATCTGGCAAAGAATGTATTCCAGGTACACGGCGTAGATGAACACGGCAAGGCAGTGCTGTGCAAAACGCTCAAGCGTGCCCAGGTATTAGCCTTTCAAGAGCGTACTGGCGAATGACTTCCCGGCTGTTGCCAACCGGCAGATTTCCCTGGCGGAGTTGGGTGTGTTTCCCGGATGGGAGGAGTGGGCGCTATGGCCACAGTAGCGATGGCACAAATGAAAACCGACGCGTACACAGAGTGCAGAGGCACCGGTCGTATTGAGGACAATAGTAGACCCGGGATATTGGTTGGGTCAAGCCACAGAAATAGGGACACAGGATGTACTGAGGCAAGGAAGCGTATCGTTCGGTCTTCCAGACAGAATTTGAAACGTACAAAGCAAAAGGAGCATCGCTCATGACGACACAACACCCACTGTCCGGTTTATCCCCCATCCCCACCTGAGACGCTGTAATGGCCTTTCTATCTGAAGCCGCCGTTGAACACGCATTACTGGATCAGCTACGTGCCCTTGATTACGGCATCGAGCGTGAGGAGGACATCGGCCCGGATGGTCGTCGATCGGAGCGTGAGAGTCATGCTGAGGTCGTGCTTAAAAGGCGGTTCGAGGACGCCGTTGCGCGTCTGAACCCGCATCTGCCGCTGGAAGCCCGGCAGGATGCGGGGCGTCAGCTGATGCAGTCCGAACTGCCATCGCTGCTGGAAGAAAACCGGCGTATTCACCGGCTGCTGACCGAAGGCGTGGACCTTGAATACTACGCCGACGACGGCACGCTGACGGCAGGCAAGGTGGTGCTCATCGATTTCGCGCACCCGGCGCAAAACGACTGGCTGGCGGTGAGTCAATTTGTGGTCATCAATGGCCAGAACAGGCGGCGGCCCGATGTGGTGGTATTCGTGAACGGTCTGCCGCTGGCCGTCATCGAGTTGAAGGCACCAGGGAGTGGCAACGCAACCCTGGTGGGAGCGTTCAATCAACTGCAAACCTACAAGCAGCAGATTCCGGGCTTGTTTCATACCAACGCGCTGTTGGTGACGTCGGATGGCATTGCGGCGCGTGTGGGATCACTGTCGGCTGATCTTGAACGGTACATGCCCTGGCGCACCACCGATGGTCGGGAGGTTGCCCCGAAGGGGGCACCGGAACTCTCGACCCTGATCGCAGGCATTTTTGAGCAAGCTCGTCTGCTCGACCTGCTGCGCCATTTCACCGTTTTCGGCGAAACCGGCTCAGGGCTGGCCAAAATCATCGCGGGCTATCACCAGTTTCACGCGGTACGTCACGCAGTGGCCTCCACGATTCGTGCTTCAGGCTCCGCGCAAAACCTGGCCGAAGACCCTGCCGACTATGGCTTGCCCAGCGTGAAGACCCAGGGTCACGGTGACCAGCGAGCCGGCGTGATCTGGCACACCCAAGGTTCCGGCAAAAGCCTGTTGATGGCGTTTTACGCCGGTCTGCTGATCAAGCACCCGGCGATGGCCAATCCGACACTGGTGGTACTCACGGATCGAAACGATCTGGATGACCAGTTGTTTGCGACCTTCTCGATGTGCCGGGATTTGATACGACAAACCCCGGTGCAGGCGGAGAGCCGCGAAGATTTGCAGAAGGTCTTGAGCCGGGCCTCGGGTGGCGTGATTTTTACGACCCTGCAAAAGTTTGGCGAGATCGCGGAACCCCTCACCACCCGGCGCAACGTGGTGGTTATCGCCGATGAAGCCCACCGCAGTCAGTATGGCTTCAGGGCCCGGGTGGATGCCAAGACCGGCGAAATTTCCTATGGCTTCGCCAAGTACCTGCGCGATGCCCTGCCCAACGCTTCGTTCATCGGTTTTACCGGCACACCGATTGAAGCCGATGACGTGAACACCCCGGCGGTGTTCGGCAACTACATTGATGTCTACGACATCAGCCGTGCGGTCGAAGATGGCGCGACCGTGCCCATTTACTACGAGTCGCGTCTGGCTCGCATCGAACTGGATGAGGACGAGAAATCAGGGATTGATGCCGAAATCGAGCAACTCACCGGGGAAGATTCGCTGGCCGACCAGGAGCGGTTCAAGCAGAAGTGGTCAACGGTTGAAGTTCTGGTGGGTAGCGACAAGCGGCTGGCACTGGTGGCCGGGGACATGGTTGCCCACGTTGAAGATCGAATCGCCGCCCTCGACGGCAAGGCGATGGTGGTGTGCATGAGCCGCCGCATTTGCGTGAAGCTGTACGAGGAGATCGTCAGGCTGCGCCCCGATTGGCACAGCACCGATGACAGCGCGGGCGCGGTCAAGATTGTGATGACAGGCACGGCGAGCGACCCGCAGGAATGGCAGCAGCATATCGGCAATAAAGCCCGGCGTGATCGGCTGGCCAAGCGTGCCCGTGACCCCAAAGACCCGCTCAGGCTGGTGATTGTGCGGGATATGTGGCTGACCGGCTTTGACGCACCGTGCATGCACACCATGTACGTGGACAAACCGATGCAGGGCCACGGCTTGATGCAGGCCATTGCCCGCGTGAACCGGGTGTTCCGCGACAAGCCTGCGGGGCTGATCGTCGACTACATCGGCATCGCGCAAAACCTGAAATCGGCCCTGCAGCAGTACTCGAAAAACGACCGGGAAAACACCGGCGTTGACGAAGCGCAGGCCGTCGCGGTGATGATGGAAAAGTACGAAATCGTGCGGGACATGTACCACGGCTTCAACTACGTCACCGCGATGACAGGTACTCCGGACGAGCGTCTTGCCATGATGGCGGGAGCCATCGAGTGGATTCTCGACCTGCAACAGAAACTGGCCGCGAAAGAGCCAGCCGAGGCAGGCAAGAAGACGGCTCACCGCCGCTATCAGGATGCGGTGCTGGCGTTGACCAAGGCGTTCGCCCTGGCCTCTGCTTCCGATGAGGCCCGCGACATTCGGGAGGATGTCGGCTTCTTCCAGGCCATTCGTGCCGCGCTGGTCAAGAGCAGCACCGGCTCCGGCATGACCCGGCAAGGGCGCGAGCTGGCCATCCAGCAGATCGTCAGCCGTGCGGTGGTCTCGACCGAGATCATCGACATCCT
>CAIVXW010000390.1 GCA_903910005.1 uncultured Methylococcaceae bacterium | reverse complement strand
GTGAGTGGTGAGTGGTCAGTGGTGAGTGGTCAGTGGTGAGTGGTCAGTGGTGAGTGGTGAGTGGTGAATGGTGAGTGGTCAGTGGTCAGTGGTGAGTGGTGAGAGGTGAGTGGTGAGTGGTGAGTGGTGAGTGGTGAGTGGTGAGTGGTGAATGGTGAGTGGTGAATGCCCACTGCCCACTGCCCACTGCCCACTGCCCACTAACCACTGCCCACTGCCCACTGCCCACTGCCCACTAACCACTGCCCACTAACCACTGCCCACTGCCCACTAACCACTGCCCACTAACCACTGCCCACTGCCTTCTAACCACTGCCTACTAACCCCCAACCCCAATGAACAAACCATACATTCCATTTCTGTTTTCCATTCTGAGCCTGGCTCTGACCAGCCTGGACACGGAGGCCCATACCCGACTGGGAGCTTTGGGCGCAACCGCAACGGCCACCGACATCTATCTGGCCACCTGCCTCAATGATGGCAGTGGCTTGCCGGATAATCTGGTTGGCAAAATCATTGATCTACCCCCGGTGGTAGCAGCCAGCGTGGCCTTGACGGTGAGCAAGGACGGTAAATCGGTGGTGGCCGGTGATCCGGTAGATGGCGACAGCAAATACAGCCCGGAAGTGCGGCTCAAGGGAGGGGCGGGGGTTTATACTTTCACGGTGGCCAAATCGGCCAAGGGCCAGGAGTTGTACCGCTTTGAATTTCATTGTGCCACCGCCACCGGAGTACATACCGGTTCCAGCATCGTCAAAAAACAGGATCAGTAAGGCCGTAGCCTGAATTCACCTGAGAACCCCGGAACGTTCAAAACAACTCAAGATAGCCGCTTTCGATGAAACCATTGACCGTCCTGTGCCTGTTTCTGGGTCTGTCCGGCTGTGTGCAGGTGGCTCCGTGGGAACGGGGTTATCTGGCCAAACCGCAAATGGCCCTGGAACCCCATCCCGGACAGACCGTGTTCCGCGAACACATTTACGGCGGACGCGAATCCGCTGCCGGGGGAGCAGCCGTCAGTGGAGGCGGGTGTGGCTGCTACTGATGCAACCCTGAGAGCCCTCACCCTGGCGGCACTGGCCCTGCCGGGGTTGTCTCCGCAAGCCCGGGCGGCTACCGGCGATGACGAAGCCAGCTTTCAGTACGGCCATTATTTCGAGGGGCCACGCAATCTGTTCGGCATCCAGAGCCCGTATCGCCCCATTGAAGTGGACAATCTATTCGCCAGTGCCCGGGTTCATCCGTTTGAACGCGGTTATGTCGGCTTTCAATACCAGCAGGATACCTGGTCTGGAGCCACCCCCATTGCCTCGGCCCCGCTGGCACTGGGTGGCAACGACGCCATTGATGCCCTGGGAACAGCATCTCCGCTGATTCAGGGTGATAGCTCGCTGCTCTACGACACCGCCCTGACCCCTTACCGTCTTGATCTCCCACAACCTGACCGACGGCTGGTACACACCATTGCCCAGGCCTCACCGGAAACCCGCAAGCAGGGTGATTTGAGTCTCGGTTATGAATGGGACGAAGCCGCCATTGAACTGGCGGGCGGTTTATCGGAGGAACCGGACTACCACTCGGCGTTTGCCAGTCTGGGCGGGCGGCTTGATTTCAACCGCAAGAACACCACGCTGGATCTGGGCTTGAGCTATACCCACAGCCTGATTACCGCCAAAATTGATCCCGAAGCCAGCAATCACTACGACTATTCTGCCTTCAGTCGCCAGATTGATACCCGTTATGCCTGGGACGGGTCGCCCATTCGTACCCTGGAGGACGGGCGCGAAGACTGGTCGACCCGGGTGGGCCTCAGCCAGATTCTCTCCCGCACCGCCCTGATCGAAGCCGGTCTGGGCTTTACCCGCAGTACCGGCTATCTGGAAAATCCCTACAAGGTGGTCAACATGGTGTTCGTTGATCCTTCGCAGGAACCGCAGGATCTGGGCATCCCCGGCCTGCCACCGGTGCTGATTCCGGATGTCCGGGCCGCCCTGGAGCAACGCCCTGACATCCGCAATCAATGGGTGTTCAACACCCGTTACGTGCAGTACTTCAAACCGCTCAATGCCGCCCTGCACCTGGGCTATCGTTTTTATACCGACGACTGGGGCATTGACGCCCACACCTTTGATGCCGACTGGCGTCAGCCCCTGGGCCACGGCTGGACATTGACGCCGCGTATTCGTTATTACAGCCAGAGCGCGGCTGATTTTTACAGGCCTTATTTTCTGCTGGGTCAGGCGGCTCCGGTGACGGGAGAACTGAAGCGGCTCGACTGGAACGCCCTGCCGGTTCGCCACTTTTCCAGCGATCACCGTTTGTCGGGGTACGGGGTATTGAGCGGTGGCCTGACCGTCAGCAAAAGCCTGGGCAAGGCGGTTGCACTGGAGGCCGGGTTTGAGTATTACACCCACGCAGGCGGCTTGCGACTGGACGGCCCGGGAGAAAACCGGTTCGCCGATTTTGATTTCATCCAGTATAACGCGGCTCTCAGGGTCAATCTGGAGGCACTTCAGCACCTGAAAGCAGAACCGGGCGCAATGTCCACCCATGACCATCAGGGCCATCAGGGCGGTCACGCCCCGCATCATGCGGCCCATGGCCCGGCCGGGGTGATGTTTGATCACCGGATCAGCGAGGCCGGTGGCTGGATGCTGGGTTATCGCTACATGTACGGCCAGCAGGACGGTTCCATGCTGCGGGGCACCAATCCGGTTGACGCCTCAACCCTGATCGGCAAGGCCTGTCCCGACAGACCCTGCCGCTACACGCCCGACAGCATGGCCATGCAGATGCACATGCTGGACATCATGTATGCGCCCACCGACTGGCTCACCCTGATGCTGATGCCGCAGTTCATGGATATGGACATGGAACTGGCCCCCCTTGACGGAGCCGGGTCGCTTGATGATGTCGACAGCGGCCATGTTCACAGCGGTCCCCGCCACCATGCGACCGGCGGCATTGCCGATACCGGACTGTATGCCCTGGTGGGGCTGTTTGACCGGCCCGGTCATCAGGTTCAGGCCGGACTGGGCCTGTCGGCCCCGACCGGCTCGGTTGACCTCAAAATTCACCGCCAGCGTGAGTTCATCCATTACGGCATGCAAACCGGCAGCGGTACCTGGGATTTTCGTCCCAGCCTGAGCTACGCCGGTCTGGCGGATCGCTGGTTCTGGGGAGCGCAGGTCAACGGCATCGTCCGGCTGGAACGCCGTAACGATGCCGGTTTCAGTTTCGGTGACCAGTTGCAATCCACCGCCTGGGGCGGGTACCGCCTGCTGGATTCCCTCAATGCCACGGTGCGCGGTGTCTACACCTTGCAGGGTTCGCTGCGCGGTGCCTACAACGGGCCACAGGACTATAGCGGCCCGATGGATTATCCGGCCAATTACGGCGGCCATTACTGGGATATGGGCTTCGGCCTGGACTTGACCCTGCCGACGGGGGCACTGGCCGGACACCGGCTGGGCGTGGAATGGCTGCAACCGCTGGAGGATGCGGTCAACGGCTACCAACTGGAACGAACCGGCTCGCTCTATGCCACCTGGAGCCTGCCGTTTTAGCCCGGGTGCTGATTCCTCACCTTGTCACCCAAGGCCGGGGCACGTTAACATGCCCGCTTTTGTCGAGTTGGGGTGGCAATTGAGATGGCTTGCATGATTCAAGGTAGCATTGTGGCACTGGTCACACCGATGAACGCGGCGGGAGACGTGGACGTCGGGAGCCTGAACCGGCTGATCGAATTTCATATCGAACAGGGCACTGATGCCATTGTCGCGGTCGGTACCACGGGTGAATCCGCGACGCTGAACGCGGAGGAACATTGTGAAGTCATCCGCCTGACGGTGGCGCAGGTGGCGGGTCGGGTTCCGGTCATTGCCGGTACCGGTGCCAATGCCACCGCCGAGGCCATACACCTGACCCGCAGGGCTTCTGAACTGGGCGCGGATGCCTGTCTGCTGGTCACGCCGTACTACAACAAACCCACTCAGGAAGGCCTGTTCCGGCACTATCAGGCCGTGGCAGACGCCGTGGCGATTCCGCAGATCCTCTACAACGTACCGGGACGCACCGCCTGCGATTTGTTGCCCGCTACGGTGGCCCGACTGGCGTCCCACCCCAACATTGTCGGCATCAAGGAGGCCACCGGCCAGTTGAATCGCCTGACCGAGATCAGTCAGGCCTGTGGCCCGGCCTTCCTGCTTTATTCCGGCGATGATGCCAGTGCCTGCGAATTTTGCCTGCAGGGCGGGCACGGGGTCATTTCGGTGACCGCCAATGTGGCTCCCCGCCTGATGCATGACATGATCCGGCTGGCCCGGGCCGGGCAGGCCGAGGCTGCCCGCAGCCTGGATACCCGACTGGCGGCCCTTCACCGCGACCTGTTCATCGAATCCAACCCCATACCGGTCAAATGGGCGGTAGAGCAGATGGGTTTGATACCGTCCGGCATCCGCCTGCCGTTGACCGCATTGTCGGACGGGTGTCAACCGGCGGTGCGGGCCGCCTTGCAGCAGGCCGGGGTCTTATGAAAAAACACTGGATAGTCATGGCACTGCTGGGCCTCCAGGGGTGTAGCGTGCTGGCAGGTCTGTTCCCTGACAAGCAAAAACAGTATCAGTACAGCACCGAAATTCCGCCGCTGGAAATCCCGCCCGATCTGCTGGCCTCCACCATCCAGGGAGCCAGGCAGTCCCATAAAAACCCGCAGCAACCGGAAGCCGACCGCTTTGCGCCGACCGATTCATCCCCCGGTGACATGAGCCTGGCCAGCAGTTTGCCACCGGTCAGTCCCGGCATGGCCCAACCGGCCACGCCGACCGATACGGATACCGACGCCGACACCGGCGACGACGACGAAGCCTCCCGTTCCGGCGACTCTGACCGTTACGTGCTGGCGGAGAGTTCTGACGGCACGCCACTCATTGAAATCAATCAACCCTATCCGGCTGCGTGGAATACCGTAGGGCGTGCCCTGGGGCGGCTGAAACTCGAAATCAGCGACCAGAATCGTTCGGACGGGCTGTATTACGTTTACCAGGGTGAGCGGTCTGAGTCCCCGCCGGAACACGGATTGTTGTCCGAACTGATGGGGTTCATCACCGGCAAGCCGACCCGGGGACAGGAATTCCGGTTGCGGGTGGAAGAACACGGCCAAATGACCTACGTGATGGTGGTCGATGACAATCACCAACCCATTCGCACCGGAGAGGGGCTGGAACTACTCAAGCAGTTGTACGGGGGGCTGCAAAAATTGTCCGCAACTGCCAGCGACGAAGAGGATCAACCATGAACCTGCTTGAATTACCGGGGCCTGCGGCTCCATTGCCGACCCGACTGGTGGTCTGGTTGCAATCCTGGGATAACCTGGGCAGTAACCGGCTCCGTGTAACGGCGGCATTCCGTCACTATGTTGCACTTGATCGGGCACTGGATACGGAAGAACAGGCCCGCCTCCGCCTGATTCTGGATTATGCGGAAGCCGACCAGCCGCTATCGGCGGCTTACCAACACGTTTGTCGGGTGATGCCGCGATCAGGAACCCAGTCTCCCTGGTCGAGCAAGGCCACCGACATCGCCCGCCACTGCGGTCTTGACGCCGTTCGTCGCATGGAGCGGGGCATCGTCTACCGGGTTTACAGCGAATCGCCGTTCAGCCCGACCCGGCTACAGCGGCTTGAACACCTGATACATGATCGCATGACCCAGGTGGTGGTGGCCGACGGCCTGGATCCGGCGACCTGGTTTGCCCAGCCGACACCGGCACCCCCGGGTCAGG
Organism: uncultured Methylococcaceae bacterium; assembly: GCA_903910005.1. Taxonomy (GTDB): domain Bacteria; phylum Pseudomonadota; class Gammaproteobacteria; order Methylococcales; family Methylococcaceae; genus CAIVXW01. The sequence goes on along the minus strand of CAIVXW010000390.1, from coordinate 8,558 downwards.
TCCCCTTGCTGGAACAGGGAGCCATCGCCCTGGTGAATGCCAACCGGGAGCTGGGTCTGGCCCTGTCGGGGGATGAACTGGAATACCTGCACGACAGCTACCAGAGCCTGGGACGCAATCCCACCGACGTGGAACTGATGATGTTCGCTCAGGCCAATTCCGAACACTGTCGCCACAAAATATTCAACGCGGGCTGGCAGATCGACGGCGAAGCCCAGGCGGACACCCTGTTCGGCATGATTCGTGTCACCAGTCAACAGTCCCCGACCGGCATTCTGTCGGCCTATGCCGACAATGCCGCCGTCATGGCGGCTCACGTCACGGCCGTGTTTCGGCCCCGGCCCGGTACGGGCGTGTACGGCTACCACGAGGAAGCGGCTCCGGTGTTGATGAAGGTGGAAACCCACAATCACCCCACTGCCATTTCTCCCTTCGCGGGGGCTGCGACCGGTGTCGGCGGAGAAATTCGTGACGAGGCGGCAACCGGACAAGGCTCCCGCAGCAAGGCCGGGCTGACCGGATTTTCGGTCTCCCATCTGCGGCTGCCGGGGGCCGTGCAACCCTGGGAGCAGGACCATGGCAAACCGGAGCGGATTGCATCCGCCCTTGAGATCATGCTGGAAGGCCCCCTGGGCGGCGCGGCCTTCAACAACGAATTTGGCCGCCCCAATCTGGCCGGTTATTTTCGCACCTTTGAATATGCGCCGCCGGACGAAACCGGGCTTTGGGGTTATCACAAGCCCATCATGCTGGCCGGTGGCATGGGTACGCTCAGGTCGCAACACCTCGGCAAGAAGCCGATTCCGCCCGGTGCCCCCATTGTGGTGCTGGGGGGGCCTGCCCTGTTGATCGGTCTCGGGGGCGGGGCCGCGTCCTCGCTGGTCTCCGGCACCAGTGCCGAATCACTGGACTTTGCCTCGGTACAGCGGGATAACCCGGAAATGCAGCGACGCTGCCAGGAAGTCATCAACCAGTGTACCGCCCTGGGTGAGGGCAGTCCGATCCTTTCCATCCACGATGTGGGGGCCGGGGGTCTGTCCAATGCCGTGCCGGAAATCATTCACGATGCCGGACGGGGCGGCGTCTTCCAGTTGCGGGCCATTCCCAGCGGTGACAGTGGGCTGTCACCCATGCAGTTATGGTGCAATGAAGCCCAGGAACGGTTTGTACTGGCCCTTGATCCGGCCGGGCTGGATGGCTTCGCTGCCCTGTGTGAACGGGAACGCTGTCCCTGGGCCGTGATTGGCCATGCCACCGCCGAGCCACAACTGCGGCTGGATGATTCGCAGTTTGGCACCTCTCCGGTCAACCTGCCGCTGGCGGTGCTGTTTGGCAAGCCGCCCAAAATGCAGCGCCGCGATACCCGCCGTCATGACAAACCGCCCGCGTTTGATGCCGACGCCATTCCACTCGACCAGGCTCTGGAGCGGGTGCTGCGTTTCCCGGCGGTGGCGGACAAACGGTTTCTCATCACCATCGGCGATCGTTCGGTGGGCGGCCTGGTGGCCCGTGACCCCTGCGTGGGACGCTGGCAGACCGCCGTAGCCGATGTGGCGGTCACCACCTCCGGGTTCAGGTCTTATACCGGCGAGGCCATGGCGGTCGGTGAACGGCCCCCGCTAGCCCTGATCGATGCCCCGGCCTCGGGGCGCATGGCCGTGGGCGAAGCCCTGACCAACCTCGCCGCTGCTGCCATTGGCTCCCTGGGTGACATCAAATTGTCGGCCAACTGGATGGCGGCGGCTGGTACGCCAGGAGAGGATGCCCGCCTGTTCGATACCGTCCGGGCAGTGGGACTGACACTGTGCCCGGCCCTGGGCATTGCCATACCGGTCGGCAAGGATTCGCTCTCGATGAAGACCGTCTGGCAGCAGGCCGGACGGGAACGGCAGATGACAGCCCCGGTGTCCCTCATCATTTCTGCCTTTGCCCCGGTTGTCGACGTGCGCCGTACCCTGACGCCCGAGTTGCGGCTGGATCAGGGCGAAACCCGGCTGCTCCTGATTGACCTGGGAGCCGGCAAGAATCGCCTGGGTGGCTCTGCCCTGGCCCAGGTGTACGGGCAACTGGGTGATACCTGCCCGGATCTGGACGATACCGAACGCTTCAAGGCTTTTTTCAACCAGATTCAAGCCCTCAACACTGCCGGTTTGCTGCTGGCATACCACGACCGTTCGGACGGCGGGCTGTGGGTGACCCTGCTGGAAATGGCCTTTGCCGCCCGGGCCGGGTTTGAGGTGAATCTGGCCGGACTGGGTGAGGATGCCCGGGCGATTTTATTTGCCGAGGAACTGGGGGCCGTGATTCAGGTGAAGGCCGCTGACGCGGCGGCTGTCATGCAGAGTCTGCAAGCCGCTGGACTTGAGGACTGCTGCCATGATTTGGGCCATCCCCGTGCTGATGGCCGTTGTCTGATACGGCAGGATGACACCCTGCTCCATTCAGGCGAGCGGGCAGCCTTGCAAAGGCTCTGGGCGGATACCAGTTTCCGGATTCAGTCGCTGCGGGACAATCCCGACTGCGCCCGCCAGGAGCATGAAAATCTGGCCGATCCGGACGACAGCGGGTTGTTTGCCCAACTCGGCTTTGATCCGGCTGACGACATTGCCGCCCCTTACCTCAACCTGACCCGCCCGCAGGTGGCCATACTGCGCGAACAGGGCGTCAACGGTCAGGTGGAAATGGCAGCGGCCTTCACCGAAGCCGGATTTACCGCAGTGGATGTCCATGTCAGCGACATTCTGGCCGGGCGGGTCAGCCTGGCGTCCTGCGTGGGGCTGGCGGCCTGCGGCGGCTTTTCCTATGGCGATGTATTGGGCGCGGGCGGCGGCTGGGCCAAATCCATCCTGCTGAACAGCCGTTTGCGTGAGGAGTTTCAGGCCTTTTTCGAACGATCCGACAGCTTTGGTCTGGGGGTCTGCAACGGCTGCCAGATGTTGTCGCAGTTGCACACGCTGATTCCGGGAGCGGAACACTGGCCGCGTTTCGTCGGCAACACGTCGGGACGGTTTGAAGCCCGGGTGGTCATGGTGGAGATCATGGATTCGCCCTCCATTCTGCTGGATGGCATGGTCGGTAGCCGGATTCCGGTGGTCGTGGCCCACGGTGAGGGGCGGGTGCAGTTCCGTGACGGGTCGGCACCTGCCGGGGTCGACGGGCAGGTTGCCCTGGCCTACGTCGATCCCCGTGGCCGGATCACTGAACGCTTTCCCTGGAACCCCAATGGCTCACCGGCAGGCATTGGCGGGCTGACCAACCGCGATGGCCGTTTTACCATCCTGATGCCGCACCCGGAGCGCGGTTTCAGAACCGTACAAAATTCCTGGCATCCTGCCGACTGGGGCGAATTTGGCCCCTGGATGCGGCTGTTCCGTAATGCCCGGGTCTGGGTGGGGTAGCCGTCGGCACTGGTGGACAGCCCGGATCTGGATTGTATGCCCGGCGAGATTCCGGTATTTTAGGCGCGGGAATGGGGAGGGGTGACAGTCAGTCACCGGCATCCCGCCGGGACAGCGGGCCTTGAGGGGTTTTGGCGTGATCCCTGGTTCAGGGAAGAATCATGGCGTAACATGATTCAAGTAATTGTTCACGAAGGAGTTTGATTGATGAAAATATATTTGTTTGCGGCCGTGCTTCTGGTGTCCCTGTCTGCCCGGGCAGAGGACGAACCCATCCTGATTGCCCCGGCACCGACCATGGCGGCCCCCGCCACAGCGTATGGATCCGGGCGTGCGGTTGTCGAAGCGTTTTATGCCACCCTGCTCAGCAATACCGGCGATGATGCCGGTCTGGCTGACCGGGCTGCCGGGATCGTGGGTAAAAACTGGGATGCCGACCCGGTTCCCATGGGGGGGCCCGGACTGACCGGCCTGGTTCAGACCTTCACGGCCTATCACCAGGCGGTTCCTGACATGAAATGGACACCCCAGGAGATACTCAAGGTTGGCCCGAACCGCTATGTGGTTCGCAGTGTAGGTACCGGAACCCCTGTGTTTGATTTTCTCGGTATTGGCGATAGCTTCAGGCAGGGCAACAGCTTCAGCATCATGACCATCGACATCCACACCCTCAGGAAGGGCAAGATCGTCAAAACCTACCATGTCGAAGACTGGGCCGAAGCCATGGCCCAGTTGACCAAAGCCCCCGAGTAAGCCGGTTGTGCCTGTTCCAGGGCACCTGGCATGACGACCATCCGGCTCCCCCGTCCAGGGGGAGCCTTTTTACTGCCTTGTTTCTTCCATGTGGCTGTTTTTTCACAAACTGGCATCGCCCAGACATTTTTACCGCATTTCCGGCCAGTTGATTCCCTGGATGGGGGGCGTTACCTTGCTCTGTCTCCTGGCCGGCCTGTACCTGGGGCTTTGGGTGGCCCCGCCTGATTATCAGCAGGGACAAAGCTACCGCATCATGTTCGTACACGTACCGGCGGCCTGGATGTCGATGTTCGTGTACGTCTTCATGGCCGTGTTGAGCGGCATACACCTGATCTGGAACATGAAACTGGCCGATGTCATGGTGCGGAGTTCGGCCACGCTCGGTGCAACCTTCACCGCCCTGGCACTGGCGACCGGTTCGCTCTGGGGCAAGCCAATGTGGGGAGCCTGGTGGGTCTGGGATGCCCGCCTGACCTCCGAGCTGATTCTGCTGTTCCTGTATCTGGGCTACATGGCCCTGGTTTCAGCCATTGAAGACCATCGCACCGCTGCCCGGGCCGGTGGCATTCTGGTTTTGGTCGGGGTGGTCAACATCCCCATCATTCATTATTCGGTCGAATGGTGGAATACCCTGCATCAGGGACCCACCGTCACCAAGTTCGACAAACCGTCGATTCATCCCAGCATGTTGTGGCCCCTGTTGCTGATGGCGGTGGCGTTTCAGCTTTATTATTTCACGGTGGTGCTGATGAATGCCCGACTGGAATTGCTGGAGCGGGAAAAGCGGGCTCAATGGGTGCGCGAGCTGTTTCAGACGAGCCCCGCTGCCGTCAAAACAGGCTGAGCTGGGCGGTCGGCGGTTCCGGTGGCACGAAGGCCTCGTGATTCAGTGTCTTGAGGCTGGCCGGTTGCAGGTTCAGCCGTTTCAGTGCGAGCCGGAAACGCTGACCGATCATGTCGGCGTAGGGACCGGTTCCGGTTTGCCGCTGGCCAAATTCTGACCGGTAAATTTTGCCTCCGTGACTGGCCTGAACCAGCGACCACACGTGTTTGGCCCGGGTGGGATAATGCGTATCCAGCCAGTCACGGAACAGGGTTTCCAGTTCCAGCGGTAGTCGCAACAGGATATAGTCGGCCCGGGTCACGCCGATTTCCGCTGCCCGGGCCAGGATGGCTTCCAGTTCGGCGTCATTCAAGGCCGGTATGATGGGTGCCACCATCACGGTAACCGGTATACCGGCCTCAATCAGCCTGGCCATGGCCTGGATTCGCCGGGGTGGCGTGGGAGCGCGGGGTTCCATCTGCCGGGCCAGGGTTCGGTCAAGGGTGGTGATGGACAGTTGCACCTGAACCAGGTTGTCCCGGGCCATGTCGGCAAGTATTGCCACATCCCGTTCGATCAGGGCCGATTTGGTGGTAATGCTGACCGGGTGTCGGCAACGGGCCAGTACTTCCAGAATCTGCCGGGTGATGCCCCATTCCCGCTCCACCGGTTGGTAGGGGTCGGTGTTGGCTCCCAGGGCAATCGGGCTGACCCGATACCCCTTGCGGGACAAGGCCCGGATCAGGAGTTCTGCCGCATCCGGTTTGACCCGGAGCCTGCTTTCAAAATCAAGTCCGGGCGACAGACCCAGGTAGGCGTGGCCCGGACGGGCATAACAATAACTGCACCCGTGTTCACAGCCACGGTAGGGGTTGATGGATTGCTCAAAGGGGATATCGGGCGACTCATTGCGACTGATGATGCTCCGGGCGTATTCGGTAGTGACGGTCGTTTTGAGGGGCGGCAGGTCATCGGGCCACCAGCCGTCATCGACCCGCTCCTTCGTCTGGCTCAGGTAACGCGAGTCCGGATTACTGGTTGCGCCACGCCCACGGATCGGGAGACTGGACATGCGTGGATGCTCATATTTTTTTAAGGTGCAACGTACCCTTGCGGGTTTTCAAACCCGCCGGTTGCAGATAAATTTACTGCCATTCCCCACAAAGCGATAGCATTCATGAAAAATTTCCCGTTACTGGTCGGCCTGGGATTGGTTTTGGCCGGACCGGTGGACGCGCTGGATTTGCTGCAAGCCTACGATCTGGGGCTACGCAACGATCCGGTCGTGCTGGCCTCCGAGGCCAGTCGTAATTCAGTGGCACAAAACAAGGCCATCAATCGGGCCCAGTTGCTGCCATCGCTGGCCTTCACCGGACAGATTGACGAATATCATGTCGTCAGCTACGCCCAGAACTACCTGTACCGCAACGCGGGCGAACAGTATTTCTGGCAGAGCAGTGCCGGTTTCCAGCTCACCCAGCCCCTGTTCCACTACGATTACTGGGTCAGGTTGTGGCAATCGGGTGACCAGATTGCCGAAGCCGAGGCCCGTTTGACCAGCGAGTATCAAAAACTGGCGACCCGGGTGGCTGAAGCCTATTTTAATGGTCTGGCGGCGGCGGATCAGGTTCGGTTTACCGGTTTGCAACTGCAAAGCCTGGAGAGTCGGCTCGATCAGGTACGGGAGCAACTGGAAGTCGGCTTCAGCACGGTAGTGGATGTGGATTCGATCCAGGCAGAATACGACCGGGTGAGGGCAGACCTGATTCTGGCAGAACAACGGCGCGATGATGCCCGTGAGTCGCTGCGTGAAATCATCGGCGGTGACGTACCGCCCGAATTGGTCAGCGTGCCGGAGGGCGTGCCGCTCATACGCCCCGAGCCGGACAAGGTTGAGGCCTGGCGCGACATGGCCCTGCAAAGCAATCTGGATGTGGTGGCGGCCCTCAATGCAGCCGAGGTGGCCAAACGCAATATCGACATCCAGTACGCCGGGCATTTGCCGACAGTCGATCTGACCGGACAGAAGAATTTTTCCGACACCAACCGGATTGGCGGTATCAGTGCGGACGCCGAGAACATCGGCGTGAATGTGCGGGTTCCACTGTTCGCCGGGGGCGGCATCAACGCCCGGGTGGTACAGGCCGAACACGCTTACCAACAGGCCGTACACGAGGTTGACCGGCGCAGGCGTGTGGCCGAGCGTCAGGTCAAGGATGCCTTCAGGGCCATCTCCTCCTCCATCAGTCGGGTCAGGGCACTGGAGGCCTCGATTAAATCATCGGAAAGTTCGCTGGCGGCTACCGAGATGGGCTACCAGGTGGGAACCCGCACGGTCGTTGACATCATCATTGAACAAAGCCGGTTGTACGGTTCCAGAACCGAACATGCCAAAGCCCGTTACGAGTACCTTAAAAATCGCCTGATTCTCAAGCAGGTGACCGGTACCCTGATGCGGGTGGATGTGGAAACCCTCAATGCCTTGCTGCATGGATGAAAATACTGTTCATACACCAGGATATACCGGGTCAGTTTGAGCCGCTGATCCAGTCCCTGCTGGCGGAGGGCGGCCATGCGGTCAGGGGATTGGGTTTGCATTTCAGGCCGCACTTCACTACTGCTCCCATCCCCGGACTGCAACTGGATTTTTACCCGCCCCTCCCGCCATCGCCTGCACCATTCGGGGTGCCGCAGGAAGCCTTGCGGGCATTGGCGACCGGACGGCAGGTGGCGGACTGCCTGGCTCGCTGGCAGAACGAGGGCTATTGCCCTGATGTCATTGTCAGCAACATTGCCTTCGGCGAGGCGATTTACCTGCGTGAGGTGTATCCACACACCCCGATACTCGGTTATTGTGAATACTATTTCCACAGCCGTGACAGCAATGCCGACTTTGGCCGGGACTCACCCCTGTCGCTGGCCAGTCGCTGCCTGGTGCAGACCGCCAACCTGACACCACTGCTGGGCATGACGGCCATGGACGTGGGGGTTGCGCCCACCTACTGGCAGAAAAACCTGTTTCCGCCAGAGTTCCACCGTAAAATCCGCGTCATTCATGAGGGAGTGGACACTGAACGGCTGTGCCCGGATGCGGCTGCGACCGTAACCCTGCCCGGAGGGCAGGTGCTGGATCGCTCCACCCCGATCGTGACCTACGCCACCCGCAACCTGGAGCCTTACCGGGGGTTTGACATCTTCATGCGGGCGGTCGAAAAACTCTGCCGCCGCCGTCAGGATTGTCAGTTCATCATTGCCGGTGGCGATGAAATCAGCTACAGTCCCGCCCTGCCGCCCGGAGAAACTTACCGCCAGCGCATGTTGAACCAACTGGACATCGACCCGAACCGGGTTCATTTCGTGGGACGCAGACCCTACGCCGACTACATACGGATACTTCAGGTCTCCTCCGTTCACGTTTATCTCAGTTATCCCTTCGTACTATCCTGGTCGCTGCCCGAATCGATGGCGGCTGGCTGTGTCATCGTAGGCTCCGACACGGCCCCGGTGCGCGAACTGCTGCAGGATGGTCGCAATGGCTGGCTGGTCAGTTTTTTTGCCGACGGCCACCTGGCGGACCGGAT
>CAIVXW010000389.1 GCA_903910005.1 uncultured Methylococcaceae bacterium | reverse complement strand
GGCAGCGTGGTTCACTTTCTGCGAATTCCCCCTGATCGGGTTATTGAAATAGGGGTTCAGATGTATCTGTAACGTCAGTTCAGGTTAAGGACAGGGTGAATGGTCAATGATGAATCGTGAGTGGTATGCCGGGAGTGCGGCGGCCATCCTGACGGCCCAATGGGTCAGTGGCACGTGAATGCTGCATACCAACCGGCAATCCAGGCTTCAGCCAGTTGCGGGTAAATCCGGTAAAACATGTCAATGTAGCGCGGGCCGTAGCTGGGCGGGATTTTCATGCCCAGCAACAAAACCCGGGCACCCGTCGCCTGGCTTTGACGGATCATGCTGTCCAGGTTGGTTTTCATGGCCTCGGGTGACAACCCCCTCAGGCCGTCGTTGGCCCCCAGTTCCAGCAACACCCAATCCGGGTTATGGGTTGCCAGTTCCCACCCCAGCCGGGCCAGGCCGCCCGCGCTGGTTTCGCCGCTGATGCTGGCATTCACCACCCGGTCGTGTTCCCGTCCCGGGGTTCGTTTGAGTGTTTCCTGCAACAGGGCCACCCAGCCCTCTGCGACGTCCATACCGTACGCCGCACTGATACTGTCGCCGAACACCAGAATCGTCCCGGCAACTCCCGGACCTGACAACAGCATCATCAACCCCATTACTGCCCAATAACGTTTCATCATGCAGCCTCCAAAGTTATCCGGCAATCCGGCGGTCATTGCCACCCAACTGGGCAAGACAGTGACCACCACCGAACAAAGCCTGACTATCTTGTCAGCAATCAATTTTTCAATCAATGCCGGTGACACGGTGGCCATTATCGGTGAATCCGGTTCCGGCAAATCGACCCTGCTGGGTTTGCTGGCCGGACTGGATACGCCCACAACCGGTTCGGTTGTGCTGGCTGGCCATGATCTGACCCGACTGGATGAGGAAGCCCGTACCCGGCTACGCAGCGAACAGGTGGGCTTTGTGTTTCAGTCGTTTCAGTTATTGCCGGGCATGACAGCCCTGGAGAATGTGATGCTGCCGCTGGAATTACGTAACCAGCCCGGGGCTCGCGCCGAAGCCCGCCGACTGCTGGAGCGGGTAGGGCTGGGATCCAGGTTGCAACATACGCCACGGCAACTGTCGGGCGGTGAACAGCAGCGGGTGGCTCTGGCCCGGGCTTTCGTAACCCGACCGGCCATTCTCTTTGCCGATGAACCCACCGGCAATCTTGACCGACAGACCGGTGCCCGCATCAGCGATAGCCTGTTTGAACTGAACGCGGAGCAGGCCACCACCCTGATACTGGTGACCCACGATGCCTCCCTGGCCGCCCGCTGCAACCGTACCATTCAACTGGTGGGGGGGGTGATGGCATGAAGGCGCGTTTCTGGTTCAGCCTGCGGCTGTTGTGGCGGGAACGCCGGGTCAGCGATGTCGTGATCCTGTTCTGGGCTCTGGTGGTGGCGGTGAGTCAATCGACCACGGCCAGTGTGTTCACTGACCGGCTGGAACGGATGCTGATGCAGCAGGGTACCGAATTTCTGGCGGCTGATCTGGCGGTTCGCAGTGCCCGCGTCATTCCGGCGACCTGGCTGGAACAGGCCACCGCACTGGGCCTTTCGCACAGCCAGACCCACGAATTTGCCAGCGTATTGCTTGAACACGACACCCTGCTGCTGACCCGGATCAAGGCCGTGTCGCAAAATTACCCGTTACGGGGCGTGCTGGACGTGCGCGGCAGCGAGCCGGAATCGTCACAGTCATACCATCAGGGACCTGCGGACGGAACCGTCTGGGTTGACGGACAGGTGCTTGCCACACTCAAGCTGAAACCGGGGGAGTCGCTTCAGGTTGGCGAGCGCAGCCTTATCATTGCCCACGAACTGCTGAATGAGCCGGATCAGGCGATGAATATGGCCAGCCTGGCACCCCGGGTATTGATGAATGCGGCCGATCTGGCCACGACCGGCTTGCTGCAGCCGGGCAGTCATATCGAACACCGCCTGCAACTGACCGGCCCGCCATCGGCTCTGGACGCCTTTCGTGGCTGGCTCGGGCCACAACTGTTGCCGGGTGAGCGTCTGCTCGATCTGCGTCAGGATCGCCCCGATTTTGATTCAGTTCTGCAACAGGCCCGTCACTATCTGGGTTTGATCAGTACCGCAGTCATGCTGATGGCAGGTGTGGCCGTGGCTCTGGCAACCCGACGTTATGCGGTGCGTCAGTACGACCAGGCGGCCCTGTTGCGTTGTCTGGGTTGTGGCAGCAGGGCATTGCTGGGAATATACAGCCTGCAATTACTGGTGATGGGGCTTTTGGCGGGCAGTTTGGGGGTCGGGGTGGGATGGCTGATGCAGGAGGGCTTGTTTGCCTTGTTGCGTACAGGGTTGCCCCGGCAGTCTGTTCCGGTCAGCCTGTCGGCACTGACCGAAGGCATGCTGACAGGACTGCTGATTCTGGCCGGTTTTGCCTTGCCCGCCTGGTCGAGGCTGCTGCGGGTTGCGCCGCTCAGGGTGTTGCGGCGCGAACTGGAACCCTCGCCGGTCAGCACCGGATCAATGGCGGCGATCACACTGGCTCTGGCTGGCGTGCTGGTGGGCTGGCAGACCCGCGATACGGCACTCGCCGTCACCGTACTGGGAGGCATCGGCTTTGGGTTGCCGCTGCTGGCCGGGCTGGCCTACGTCCTGCTGGCAATGCTGCGGCGACTGCCGTTGCGGGATGCGGGCTGGCATCTGGCCTGCCGTGCCCTGTTGTGTCAGCGTCTGGCCAGTCTGGGCCAGATCGTGGCGTTCAGCCTCACCCTGACGGTGATGGTGTTAAGCTATCGGGTGGGCCATGACCTGCTCGCCCGCTGGCAGCAGCGATTACCCGAGGGGACTCCCAACCATTTTGTCCTCAACCTGTTTCCCGACCAGCGTGAGGCTTTTCAAACCGCGCTGGCGGATCAGGGGATACGGCTTAACCGGCTGTATCCGGTAGTGCGTGGACGCCTGGTGGATGTCAACGGCAGTCCGGTGCAGACCCGGATAGCCCCTGATAGCCAGGCCGAACAAACCACCCGACGTGAACTCAACCTGACCTGGGCTGCAACCGTGCCGGATGACAACCGGCTGAGTGAAGGCCGCTGGTGGCCCGCCACTGGCGGTGCCGGGGAGGCATCGGTTGAACACAAACTGGCCGCCAGCCTGGGCTTGCGCCTGGGTGATACCCTGGGGTTCACGGTCGGAGCCAGTCGGCTTACCGCCACCGTCACCAGTTTCCGCACACTGGACTGGAGCAGCCTCAAACCCAATTTTTTCGTCGTGTTTTCACCCGGTACCCTGGAACCCTACCCGGTCACCTACCTGACCAGTTTTTACCTGCCGCCTGACCAGCGCACCGCACTGAATGCCCTGGTGCAGCGTTTCCCCAACCTGACGCCGGTGGATATCGGAGCGGTACTGCGTCAGTTGCAGGGGCTTTTGTCGCAACTCGCTACGGCAACCGGTTATCTTTGGCTGTTTGCCGTTGTGGCCGGTGGACTGGTGTTGTGCGCCGCAGTGGCCATGACGCTGGACAGTCGCCGCCACGAAGCGGCCCTGCTGCGCGCCCTGGGAGCCAGCCGGGCGGTTCTGCTACGCAGTCACCTGCTTGAATTCGGCATTCTGGGCGGAGTGGCCGGCTGCATGGCCCTGTTTCTGGCAGAATCCCTGTTATACCTGCTGCATAGCCGACTTATGGAAGGACTCTGGCAACCGGACTGGCGATGGTGGATCGGACTGCCCCTGGCCAGCACCCTGGTACTGGCAGGACTGGGAGGACTGGGCTTACGCAACCTGCTGGTTCAACCGCCCCTGGCAGCATTGCGTAACCTGAATTCAGGGTAAGGGGGTGGAGGCAGATGGCAGATGGCAGACTGCTTCCTCCTTCTTCGTTCCTCCTTCTTCCTTCCTTGCTCACCCCTAACCCCTAACCCTACAGGCGGCCAGGATGGCCGGGCTACTCACTCAATCATTCGTTTTTTTCATCATGTCATCATCCGATTATTTTGCAACGGCCCCGACCGGGCTGGAATTATTACTGGTTCAGGAGCTTGAAGGCCTGGGTGCCCATGCGGTCAGGGAGGCTCGTGGCGGTGTGTACTTCAGTGGTTCGCGTCAGGTGGCCTACCGGGCCTGCCTGTGGTCACGGCTGGCCAACCGCATATTGCTGCCGCTGGCCCGGTTTCAGGCAGCCGATGCGGACGCCCTCTACGCCGGTGTACGCCAGATCGACTGGCTGCTCCATCTGGATACGGCGGCGACCTTCGCGGTGGATTTTGTCAGCAGCCGTTCCACCCTCACCCACACTCTCTATGGTGCCCAGCGGGTCAAGGACGGCATTGCCGATCATTTCAGGGCGCGGCAGGGATCACGTCCCTCGGTCGATACCACGCGGCCCGATGTCCGCATCAACGTCCATCTCGACCGTGACGAGGCAACCGTCAGCATTGATTTGTCCGGCGACAGCCTGCACCGGCGCGGGTATCGGTTGGACGGTGGCAAGGCACCGCTCAAGGAAAATCTGGCCGCAGCCCTGCTGTTGCGGGCCGGTTGGTCCCGAATACTGGCCGAAGGCGGGAGTTTGCTGGATCCGATGTGCGGCTCGGGAACCCTGCTGATTGAAGCCGCCTGGATGGCGGCGGATCAGGCACCGGGTTTGCTGCGCGAGTACTACGGTTTTATCGGCTGGAACCAGCACGACCCGGCCTTATGGGCGGCACTGTGTGAAGAAGCCCGGGAACGCGCCCGGGCAGGGCAGGGGCGGGTTCCGCTCATTCAGGGGTTTGACCTGGATGCCCGGGTCATCCGGATGGCAGAAGACAACCTCCGCCGGGCCGGTCTGGCGGGTGTCGTCCGCATCGGTCAGCAATCGGCCCTGGCAGCCCGCCCGTCAGGCCAGACCGGGTTGATCCTGGTCAATCCGCCTTACGGCGAGCGGCTCGGTGAGCAGCCCCAACTGGCTGATCTGTATGCCGGATTCGGCCAGACCCTGAAACAGCATTTCACTGGCTGGCGGCTGGGGGTGTTCAGTGGCAATCCGGAACTGGTGTTCCGGCTGGGTATCAGGGCACAGCGGTATTACCGCCTGTACAACGGCCCGATTGAGTGCCGTCTATTCAATTTTGACATTGAGACGGCGCGTTTTTTTACCCCGAAACACGCTGGGGAAACCGCCCCGCCGCCGGTGCCGGACTCGCCCCTCATGCAGCAGGTGCAGCAACGGATACAGGCGGGCGGTGGTGCCCTGATGTTTGCCAACCGCATTCGCAAAAACCTGAAAACCCTGGGACGCTGGGCCAGACAAGAGGGCGTCACCTGCTATCGCCTGTACGACGCCGATTTGCCTGAATATGCCGTAGCGGTGGATGTGTATCAGGGCGAAACCTGCGAGGTGGTGGTACAGGAATACCAGGCACCGGCCAGCGTCGATCCGCGCAAGGCGGAAGAGCGGCTCATTGATGCGCTGGCGGCCCTGCCGACGGTGCTGGAACTGCCGCTGGCGCAGATTCATTTTCGGGTCAGGCGACGGCAGAAGGGGGCTGCCCAATACGAAAAACTGGCCGAGGCCGGGCGTTTTCAGGTCGTCACCGAGGGTGGGCACCGCTTCCGGGTCAATTTTGAGGATTATCTGGACACCGGCCTGTTTCTGGATCATCGCCTGACCCGGCAGCGGGTGCAGAGCCTGGCGCGGGGACAGCGTTTTCTCAACCTGTTTGCCTACACCGGCAGTGCCACGGTCTATGCCATCAAGGGCGGGGCGGTGTCCAGCACTACGGTCGATTTGTCGAGAACCTATCTGGACTGGACGGCCCGCAATCTGGAATTGAACGAGCTGGGCGGCAGCGGACACGAGTTGATCCAGGCTGATTGCCTGGCGTGGCTACATACGGCCTGGCAGGAACGGCGTTGCTATGACCTGATTTTTCTGGATCCGCCCACCTTCTCGACCTCAAAACGGATGGAAGCCACCCTTGATATACAGCGTGACCAGATTGATCTGATCCGACAGGCCCTGCGTCTGCTGGCCACCGACGGCGTGCTGATTTTTTCCACCAACTGCCGCAAGTTCAGGCTGGATGTCGAACACCTGCCTGACAGTGTGGTGAAAAACATCAGCCAGCAAACCCTGCCCCGGGATTATGCCCGCAATCCCCGGATTCATCAGTGCTGGGAGATACGGCATGGCGGGTGAGGGGAGGGGTGAGTTCCCGGGCAGCGGGCAGCGGGCAGTGGGCAGAAGGCAGCGGGCAGAGGGCAGCGGGCAGAGGGCAGTGGGCAGAAGGCAGTGGGCAGGGGCAGGCAGAGTTGCTACAATCCGGGCACTGGCTGTCGGGCCGGGGGGCTGTAGGCGATGGCACCCGGCAGGCATCGTTTTAATCATTGATGATAGGAGGTTCGGTTATGTTGCGTCACGGCATGTTTGCGGTCATGGTGGGCTGTGTGGCCCTGGGAGCGGGGTCGGTGCGGGCAGTGGATGTCCCCACCGATGCGTTTGTCAACAACGGCGACGGTACGGTGACTGACCAACGCACCGGCCTGACCTGGATGCGCT
>CAIVXW010000388.1 GCA_903910005.1 uncultured Methylococcaceae bacterium | reverse complement strand
TTTACTCAAATCATCAACAATCCCTACCAATGGCAAAAGGCCTTGTATAAGGAGGTCGTTTCTTCATTCATCACGGAATTCATCATCGGCAAGGATCATTTGAACCCACAATTTCGATCTTCCGTCAATGCGTAAGCTCTAACTCACTACTCACCACTAATAAATCGCTCAAGAAGGACGACCCACTGCATCAGGCCGATGCCGATGGCAAAGCTCACGACCTGTCCCCAATGGGAACCGGCAGTCCG
Source organism: uncultured Methylococcaceae bacterium (assembly GCA_903910005.1). GTDB lineage: Bacteria > Pseudomonadota > Gammaproteobacteria > Methylococcales > Methylococcaceae > CAIVXW01. The sequence goes on along the minus strand of CAIVXW010000388.1, from coordinate 6,469 downwards.
CAGGTGTAGGGCTGGGATGAAATCGGATGCGGCGATGTAGATGAACCCGCCCGCCGCCAGCGGCAGCAGCAGGGTCAGCGAAGCCTCAGCGTAATGGCCGAGCAACAAGGTGGCAGCGATACCGACCAGCACGGTCAGGGAGCAATAGAAGTTATAGCGGATGGCCTGTCCGGGCCGGTAGCCACCCTGAATCAGGGCACCAACGTCGCCAATCTCCTGCGGAATCTCATGGGCGATGATGGCCAGGGTGGTGGTCGTGCCAATCCAGGGATCAATCCAGAAACTGCCCGCAATGAGGATACCGTCGATGAAGTTATGCACAGCGTCGCCGATCAGGTTCATGCGGGCCATGGGCTGTATCCCGACCGTCCCCGATCCCTGGGCGGGCGTGTGGTCGTGCCGCCAGCGTACCCATTTTTCCAGCACGAAGAACAGGAACAGCCCGCCCAGCACTGCGAGGCACACCTCGGCCACGTTCCCATGCCGGGCCACCGCATCGGGAATCAGGTGGATGAAGGCATCGCCCAGCAGCACACCGACGGCCAGCGCCACCAGGCTGGGTATCAATCGCTCCAGGTGATGTGGCGGTAGCCAGAGTACGAAGGCTCCGGAAAACGCCACCCCGCTGATGGCCATGCCGGCGACAAATGCGTAAAGGACGGTCAGGGTAGGTGTCGTCATGGTCAGGTTTTAGTACCCGCTAACCGGCCAGATGGGAGGGGAGTACTCACACGTCAGGATACTGATCGGGGTCATGTTCATGGGCTGATCGGAACTGGAAGCAGCCGAACCTCTCCGTCTGCTGTTCCCACCGCCAGAGTTTGCCCTTGCGGGTGCCAGGCCAGACAAGACAGGGAATGTGGGGCACTGTGCAAACGGATGATGCGAATCGTCGGCAACTGCCAGAGGATCAGAAGCCCGTCAAGGCCGACGCTGGCCAATTGGGGGAGGCCGGGACGAAAGGCCAGATCGCTGATTCGGTCAACATGTCGATCCAGTATTAACGGCGAGCTGTCTTTCGGGCCCTTTCCGGAAAAATCCCATACCACAACCTGATGAGCACCACTGCTGGCCAGATAACGTGAGGTATCATCCCAGGCCAACCGGGTGATTTTGCCAGGATAACCGGACATGGTTAACCGCTCACCGGTTTCAAGGTTGCACACCATCATGCTGGCATCCTGACATCCGCCGGCGACATGGCAACCGTCGGGAGAAACCGCCAGCGACAAGAAGGATCCTTTTCTGTCATAGTGTAGCGTGGTCTGGTGATCGCCCACCCGGTACAGGCAGATGCCGCCGTAAGCGGCAGTCAATAAATGCTGACTGTCAGCCAGCCAGGCCAGTCCCGTCACGGTGCTGGCCTGTTGCGGACCATGCCAGAGTCGTTCGCCGTCTGCCCGCCACACCTGCACCACCCGACCGGCACTGGCTGCCCAGCAGCATCCATCCGGCGACCAGGCCAGATGTTCCACCCAATGCCCGAGGCCGTCATATTGCCCGGCGGCCTGTCCATTGCGGGCCTGCCATCGCCTGATAATCCCGTCTTGTCCGCCGCTCAGAAGAAATTGGCCATCTGGCGACCATGCCAGTGATGCAATGCCCGACAGATGAGCTTCACACTGCCATAGACAGGTTCCTGCCGCAGATTCCAGGAGACGGAGACTCCCGTCAGCGTACCCTGCCGCCACGATGGTTGCATCGGGAGACCAGGCCAGTACTGCCACATAATCGGTGCCAACCTGTATCCAGGCTGGCGACCAGCCATTGATTCCTGATTTGGAACTGGTCTTCATGGAGCGACCCGACACGCTTCAAATCCCCGGGTAAGTTCGACGCGATCCAGATTGCGTCCAATGAAAATCAGTTGGTTGTGACGGGAGGCTTTGCCCCAGGACTGGCCGGTTTGCGAGTCCATCAGCATGTGTACCGTGTGAAACACCAGTTGTTTGTCCTGCCCCCTGATGCTGAGGATGCCTTTGGCCCGGAAGATGTCCATTCCCTTTTCTCGCAGTAATTCACCCAGCCAGTTATTGAAACGGGCATGATCGATATCCCCTTCCGCCGTCAATCCCACCGAACTGATCTGGTCATCGTGCCGATGATCCGGTTTGAAAACCCATTCATGCAAAGGCAGTTGTCTTTTTCCGCCATACAGCAAGATGATGTCGAATTCGGCGGGGTGATGTTCGGTAAACAGCACATAATCGCCGTCAGTCGTTACCGACCAGTCAAAGTACATGGGCGGTGTAGCGGTCAGGGCCAATTCGTACAGGCAACCGGTTTCGATCAGTGGATTCCCCCCTGTATCCACTTGAACCGGCATCTCCTTGAAGCATGCCTGAGCTTCACCTTGCCAGGTCGCCATGTCGGCTTCCGAAGACCCGCATTCCTGTATGAATAGTCGCAGTGACGGATCTGGCCCGGATTGTACCCGGAAGGTATGCAATCCGGCTTGAAGACGGTAGAGACCAGCCCACTCAAAGGGGTATTCGGGTTCAAGAAAATCCGGACTCTGTTGCAGAATGCGGTTCAGATCGAATCCACCGATATTCAGCACGGTTTCAAGCGGGACATTGGCGTACACGGCATGATGGATCGAGGCCAGTGCGTTCATCCCGCGCAGGCGTTGTTCCAGGGCGGCCCGTGCCGGGACATCCATTCGATCAATTTTGTTCAGAATGATGACATCGGCGAAAGCGATCTGCTCACGTGCCTCGTGACTGTCCTCCAGATGCAGGGCAATATGGTGGGCATCAACCAGGGTGATGATGCTATCGAGTCTGAAGTGTTCGGCGATTTCTTCATCGACAAAAAAGGTTTGTGCCACCGGGGCCGGATCGGCCAACCCGGTTGTCTCGATCAAAACGGCGTCGAAACGGTCGCGTCGGCGCATGAGACTGGTCAATATGCGAATCAGGTCGCCGCGTACGGTACAACAGATACAGCCGTTGTTCATTTCGAAAATTTCTTCATCGGCATCAATAACCAGAGCCTGGTCGATACCAATCTCGCCAAATTCATTTTCGATCACGGCAATGCGCTGACCGTGATGTTCGGTCAGTATCCGGTTCAGGAGCGTGGTTTTACCGGCTCCCAGAAAACCGGTCAGCACGGTGACCGGAATGCGGGTGTTCGCAGGGTTGAGGTCAGGACTGGACATGAGGTGTTACCAAAAGACTAATGCACCCGTAATACGGTCGGGGTGAGTTGATTTCCCAGGAGTGCCATCAGGGCATCGGCCAGGGGTTGGGCATTGCCCGCCGTGATGATGACCAGCAGTCCGACACGCGGGCTGCCGACATGGCGCGGGAGGCGGGTGGGGGGATACAAATGACCGTGTACGGCCTGGATGACCCAATCGGTTTGGGTGTCTGTATCCGGTACGATTCCCTTCATGCGTACAATGCCGGTACCAAATCGGGCGAGGATAGCCGTCAGTGCCGCCTGCAACGATGCCAGGCTCAGGTTAGGGCCAATTTGCAGGGAGACGCTGCGGAACGGGTGATCGGCAGGGTCGGGGCCGGACGGCATCGACCGGAATAGTACTAGCGGGTTGAGCAGGGTCTTTACATCCACATCGCCCTGGATGGCCTCAAGGTGCGGCACCGCCGGATAGTGTGCCTGCAGGTGGGTCTGGAGTTCGGCCTGCTGGTCGGGACTGGCCAGGTCGCCCTGGGTCAGAACCACCGTGTCGGCCCAGTTGAGTTGGGAACGCACCTCGGCAAAGCATTGCAACTGTTCCATGGCCCAGGGAATCGCCACCGTGGTGATGACCGTACGTACCCGGTAACGGCTCGACAACCAGCGTTCATGCAAAAGAATCCGTAGCACCGACTCGGGACTCACCACGCCACTGCACTCAATGATGAGTTGGTCAAACGCCGGGTTTTCGGCCCGTTGCCAGGCCATGTAAATGTTTTTGAGGATCGGGATGAGGGAGTCCTTCACCTGGCAACATAAACAGCCACCGGACAAGGTCATCAGGGGGATGTTCCTTTGCTGAATCAGGGCTTGATCCAGTGGCGTCGCGCCAAATTCATTGATGAGTACCGCCGGTCGCTGCAAATCACACAGCAGGCGGTTAAGCAGGGTGGTTTTGCCGCTGCCGAGAAAGCCGGTCAGCAGTGTGACGGGCAGGTGGCTGTTCAATAGCTCACCCGCAAGCCCAGTTGTGCCGCCCGGCCCGGTTCGGGCGCGAAGTTACGCAGGTAAGACGTGGCGTTACGGATGTTTTCATCCAGCAGGTTGGTGGCTTTGGCAAATACCAGCAATTGGGTACTGTCGAAGGCCTTGACCCGATATTGGCTTCCAATATCCAGTCGCAGATAGCCCGGGGTGGGGGTTTCGCGGTCGCCGGGATTGTCCTGTGGCTCCCCCCGGGTCAGACGCAGATCGACCGCGCCGTGTTCGTTGAAGGCGTAGTCCAGTTGCAGCCCGTAACGCAAGGGCGGCATGCGGGGAATATCCTGGCCGTTGACAAATTGCCCCCGGGTATAATCGCTGAACAGGGTCAGATCCAGCAGGCCGTAGTGGTTTTCCATCAGCGGAAACACCAGTTTGCCCTCAAACCCCTTGAAGGTGGCATCGGCCTGGCGGGTGGCCAGTATCGGTAAACCCTCGCCGTGATGGTGGTCTTCACTGTCTTCCCCTGCGTCGGCGTGTTCCTCGTGCGGTTCGCCGTATAATTCGCCGGTGTAAGCCAGATAGATGTAGTCACTGACCCAGTTGTGAAACAGGTTGAATTCAGCCTGCATCCAGTCCTTTCTGAACCGGTAGCCCAGATCCAGGTTGTAGCCGACCTCTTTGTTGAGGTCAGGGTTGCCGATCTCAAAACTGCGGGTGGCATGATGTACGCCATTGGTATACAACTCCTGCACCTGCGGGGCACGCTGCGACTGGGTGAAGGCCAGGCTGAGTTGTTGCGCCGGGTCAATATGCCAGAGAGCCGAGGCTGAACCGCTGACCGGCAAGTCCTCCCGGGTTGCCAGCCCGAGCGGGGCAATCGATTGATGCTCCACCCGCGCCCCCAGTTCGTAGGTCATGCGTCCCACATCCAGCGATTCCACCGCAAACAGGCCGTAGGTATCAATCAATGAGGCAGGCACCACGGCTTCTTCACCGTAGGCAATGAAATCGCTGTTGACCGATTGAAAACCGACCACGCCCCTGACGCCACCCAGGGGCCGGTGTACCACTTCCAGACGACTTTCGTAGCTCTGGTTTTGCCAGGTCGTGCCGGGGGTGTTGCCTTCCAGTTCTACGTGGCGGTAATCGGTGTAGCCGAATTTGAGTTTGACTGATTCCGCCAGGCTGAACGGTTGGCGCAAACCGGTTCTGAAATCGTAGCGGGTTTGCTGCAAATCGACCGTGATGGGGGCTTCTCCGGCTCCATCCGGGGGGATGCCGTAGACGTTGTCGAGTTGGTTGATGGAGACCCCGGCAAACCCCTGATCGCCCACCCAGGCGGCTCCGACGCTGCCACCCCGGGCACGGGCGTGGGTGTTGTCGATGCGACCCCGGCTGTTTTGCAGCAGGGGCAATTCCGCCAAAGCCGGATCGTAGGCCCGGGCTGCGTCTTCGGCAATCGCGGTACCGCCAATCTGCACATCGCCGCTGTCACGGAAAAAACCGTCAACATGATAGGCCAGCCCCTTGCCACCGCCCTCCAGCTTGAATGCACTGCTGGTCTGATCCAGGGCTGAATCGTAGCGTTGTTCAGCCGCTCCACCGACCGGGTGCTGCGGCATCTGTTCCGGAATCCGTTCGTCGATGACATTGACCACGCCGCCCATCGCCCCGCTGCCGTACAGCAGGGTGGCGGGGCCACGCAGTACCTCAATGCGTTCGGCCACAATCGGTTCCACCCCGTTGGCATGATCCGGACTCAGGTTGGAAACATCGTTGTTGCCCAGCCCGTTTTGCATCACCCGTACCCTTGGGCCGGCCTGGCCGCGAATAACCGGGCTACCCACACCGGGGCCGAAAGACTGGCTGGTGATGCCGGGCTCCTGTTTCAGGGTTTCGCCGATGGTGCCTCCCACTTTGTTGCGGAGTTCCTCGCCACTCAACACCGTAACCGGGCGGGCGGTGTCTGACAGTTTTTGCGGTAGCGGGGATGTGACCCATACCGCATCCAGTTCAGGGATCGCCGCTTCATCGGCCTGGGCCATTTCACTCCACAGGACTGGCGTGCATAACAGCAGCGGAATCAGGGCGGGAAGCCGGGCCAAAGCGTGCCGGGCTCTTGGGTGACGCGAGGCGGTGTCGTTGACTGGAGTGCAAGTTTTACCGGACATGGGATTGTTGTAAGGTGAATGGGGAATGCAGAGTGCAGAATGGGTTGGTGATGGGTATGCGGTATTGACTCGCCCCTCACCTGACGGCGGCCAGGATGGCCGCGCTCCCGGGACGCCACTCCCGGGACGCCACTCCCGGGACGCCACTCCCGGGACGCCACTCCCGGGAC
>CAIVXW010000387.1 GCA_903910005.1 uncultured Methylococcaceae bacterium | reverse complement strand
TCCGGTTGCTCGAACTGGCGGGAACCCCGGACGACTGCACCCTCAAAAGCATCGCCCGGGTTGCCTACAGCCGCATCCCTGACGGCGATGAAGGCCGGGACGCCGACCTCATCAGTGCCGCCATACAGCAGGCCATCCGGCAGTCCGGCAGCAAGACCCGCAATGCGGCAGTGGCCATTCCGGCTTCGGCCAGCATTACCCGCACCATCCGTTTGCCAGCCAGCCTGAATCACGACGAATTGCTGGCCCGGGTTGAACAGGAAGCCGACCATCAGCTTCCCTATGGCCTGGATGAACTTTACTGGGATTTTGCCATAAATGAACTGGCCCCCGACCTGCCCGGATTGATTGAAATCGTACTGGTCGCCAGTCGGCGCGATACCGTCGAACACCGCATTGCCCTGGCAGAACACGCCGGACTACGGGTCAAGGTACTCGATGTACAAACCTATGCCGTGGAAAATGCCGTTTTGGCCATGAATGCCAGAACCGGGAGCCTGCCCGCTGTTTGTGGCGTGTTGCTGGTCAATCAAAACACCAGTTGGTTCAGCCTGATTCAGACCAACGGTGCCACTGTCACCTACGAATCGGGAGAGACCGCTGCCAACCGGGCTGAGGCTTTGTCGCAGCAACTGGAAAACAGCCTGCACGCCCACGCCCGGGCCCACCCCGGTATCTGGCCTGAGGTAATCTACGTAGGCGGTGAGTGGGCCCGCTCCGTGCCAGACCTCACAACCCTGCTGGACATACCGGTCAGTCTGGTCAACCCGCTGGCCGGTATGCGACTGGCCGACCCGGTACGCTTTAACCCACTGCTGGCCGACGAGGCTCCCACGTTCCTGACGGCGTGCGGTCTGGCCCTGAGAGCCTTTGATCCATGACCCGCATCAACCTGTTGCCCTGGCGAGCCATCCGGCGCAGGGAAAGCAACAGCCGGTTTTACCGACTGATGGCGGTCAGTCTGGCGATGACCCTGACCATTCTGCTGGTGATTCAGTTGGTTATCTCGACCCTGGACAATCAACAATCGGGTCGCAACCGCTATCTCACCGCCGCCCGGGACGAAATTGCCCTGACCGCCCGCAAGGCCGATGATCTGAAACAGGACATCCAGGCCACCCGGACGCTGGTCGACCGATTATCCGCACTGGAACAGTTTCGCACCGAATCGGTACTCATCATGCACGAACTGGCCGAAGCCACCCCACCGGAGGTCTATCTGACCGAACTTCAGCAGGCCCGTGACAAACTGACCCTGCTGGGTCTGGCCCGGTCGGAAGAACAGGTCTCCCGTTTTCTCCATGCCATCGAGGCCTCACCGTTACTGTCCCGCCCTGAACTGGTGACTCTGGAAAACACCCTGCACGATAACGGCATGGCCTACACCCGCAAATTTACCATTCAGGTCTATGCCGGCAGCCACAACAACCCGCAACAGCCTCCCGGGCATGGTTGACCGGCTCCATTCTGACCGACCCGGCGAGGCGGGCCGTAATCCCGGCCAATGGCCGCTGCCGGTCAGATTGCTGACGTTGCTGGCAGTCTGCCTGACTGCCGCCCTGGGGTATTACCTGATAGTGCTGGCACCGGCCCTGACCGGGCTGGAAGCCAAACGCAACGAGGAAATCCGCCTCAAACAAAGCCTGGCACCGTATCTGGAAAAAGCCGCCCGCCTGCCGGCACTGGAACAGCAACAGGCGCGGGTCATGGCCCGGCTGCATCAGGCCCGGCACCGACTGGCCCGCCATTCCGATTTACCCTACCTGGTCAGCGAACTGGCCCGTCTGGGCAAACAGCGTCAACTGCAACTGGAACTGGCCAAAACCGGCGGACAAATCCCGGATGAATCCTTCGACCTCATCACCACCGAATTGCGCTTACGCGGCGGCTACCCCGCCTATCTGGAATTTCTGGAAGACATTGCGGAATTGCCCTACATGACCACCCTGCACGACATTCGCATCCAGCAAACAGCCGATGCCCTGCTGATTATGGCCACCCTGAGAACCTACGTTCACAAGGAAACCGCCCCATGACCCGGCATGTTGCCTGGATCGTGCCGGTTTGCCTGGGGATTTCCGCCTGTCAGGTCGATACCCGCGACCTGGAGCAGTTCGTTCACCCGAGCCTGCCGCCGCCTTCGCTGGAGTCCGCCGATACGCCCGCGCCATCGGCTTCAGCGGCTGCGACCGGCAACAACCGGCCCTCCATCCGGGATCCATTCCAGCCGCATCCCGATACCCGTCGCAAAACAGTAGTCAGACTGGCAGAACCCCACCCGCATGAACCGCTGGAAGCCTACCCGCTCAACACCCTGCACTGGGTCGGCACCCTGAAACAGGCCGACCGGCTCTGGGCCTTGATCCAGACCCATGAAGGCACGATACACCGGATCACGGCCGGTTCACGTCTGGGTGAGAACGGGGGACAACTGATAGCCATCGAGCCTGCCCGCCTGTCCATCGCCGAAACCGAATGGCTGGAGGACGGAACCCGGCAGGTTTATATGAAATACATTGACAGGCAACGCAACCATGAATAGGCAACGGGCGATCAGGCGGATTATCCCGCTGCTTCTGAGCGGGTGGCTACAACAGGCAGATGCGGGCGATGTGCAACTCACCCGAGTGGATTTCAGCCGTAACAGCCGGACGGAAGCGGTGTTGACCCTGCAATTTTCCGGCACCCCGCTGCCGCAGACAGAGACCCTCAAACAACCCCGCACCCTGACGCTACGCATGCCTGGAGCCAGCCTGGATGACCACCTGGAACGGGCACTGGATTTGCGTGACTTTGCCACCCCGGTTGAAACCGCCGTCCTGCACCAGACCGACGGTGCCGCCATCCTTGAACTTGCCATGAAAAGCGGTCAGTACGACTACGCGGTCAAACCGGTCGACGGCCAGTTGCGGCTTGTCATTCGCACCGAGGCAAAACCTGCCGCCAAACCGGGTGACGGGCCACGCGCACCGGGCGGGAAAATCAGCCTGGATTTTCAGGATATTGCGGTTCGATCACTGTTGCAGATCATGGCCGATTTTGCCGCCGTCAACATCATTGCCAGCGATACCGTGACCGGTAACATGACCCTGAAACTGGAGGATATTGCCTGGGACGATGCCTTTGCCCTGATACTGCGGGCACGCGAGCTGGGTTCCATCCGTGATCATGACGTTATCTGGGTGGCTCCCCGCGACGACATCCACAAGGCAGAAACCGCCGATCTGGAAGCCCGTCAGGCGGTAGAGGCACTGGAACCACTCAAAACCGAAATCGTGGCCATCAACTACACCACGGCGGAAGACCTGCAAAAGGTGCTGATCGGCACCACCCGCCGCACCAACACCACCCTGGGTCAAGGCACCGGCATCGGCGGCAGTTCGGTCAATCAGTCGGTCAGCACCCTCGACCAAACCGAATCCATACTCTCGGCCCGGGGCAACGTGACAGCGGATACCCGAACCAACCAGCTCATCATCAAGGACACCGCCCGCAACCTGGAGCGCATCCGCGAATTGATCCATCAACTCGACAGGCCGGTGCGTCAGGTACTGATTGAGTCACGCATTGTCATCGCCAGCCATGATTTCAGCCGGGAACTGGGATCAAAACTGTCACTCAGGCCGCCCAACCGCATCGGCAACGACGCCCAGGTGACTGATGTCAGCGCAAGCCCGGACGAATCAAACACCAACTCGGTGGATCTGCTGGTTGATCTGGCCTCCAGGGCTGCGGCAGGCAGTGGCGGTACCGTGGGGCTGACCTTGCTCAAGGCCGGGGATTATTTGCTGGATCTGGAACTCTCAGCCGCCCAAATGGAAGGACGCGGCGAAATCATTTCCAACCCGAGGCTGATTACGGCGGACCATACCAAGGCCAGCATCAAGCAGGGGGTTGAGATTCCCTATCAGGTGATGACGGCATCCGGGGGAGGGTCGGTCAGCAACATACAGTTCAAGGAAGCAGTACTGCAACTGGATGTCACCCCCAGCATTGCCCCCGACAACAACCTGCTGCTGCAATTGACCATTAAAAAGGACGCCAAAGGTCAGGACACCACCGCAGGGCCCACCATCGACAAGCGGGAAATGGAAACCACGGCCCGGGTTGGCAATGGTGAAACCGTGGTACTGGGCGGGGTGTTTGAAGGGACACGCGGCAACACCACCCACAAGATACCTGTTCTGGGCGATTTGCCCGGCATAGGCTTCATGTTCCGGCGCAATACGGTGTCCGATACCCGGCGCGAGCTGCTGATCTTCATTACGCCCAAAATACTGGAAGGCCCGGCTGCGGCCTCGGCCCAGGCCTCCTCGTCCAGATCGTGAGGGGGTCAACCCGGCTCCCCCCCCTGACTCCGGCCTGCCTGCCTTCAGTTTTGCGTGTTCAAGCGGCGTCATCGTTGCCGGACGGCTTCTGCGAAAGCATCAACTCTGCCAGGGCAAGACCCTCATCACGTTGCCCTCGAAATTTTTTCTTCTTGCTTTTCTCCAGATTTTCCGGGAAGTTCAGCAACTCCAGCCCACGCACCAGAATGGCCAATCTGGCCTGACCTTTGGTTTTGGTGCGCTTGTAGATTGAGCGCAGTTGGGTTCGGGCCGTTGCCACACTGACATTTTCCTGGGCGGCATACTCCTCGACTGACAGGCCACCACAGACATGGGCTGCCAGTCTGGATTCGGTCTTGCTCAACCCATAG
>CAIVXW010000386.1 GCA_903910005.1 uncultured Methylococcaceae bacterium | reverse complement strand
TGAATAGAGGTTTTTAAGTCCCTCCCGGATTTCCCCTGCCACGTCCGGCTTGTCAATGTTGTCCAGAATCGGTTTGTCATACTCATCCACCAGCACCACCGCCCGCTGTCCGTACTGTTTGACAGTACGCACAATCAGGCCAGACAACTGCCCGGCAATGTCTTCGTCTTCAGCCAGATGAAGGCCCAGTCGTACTGCATTGGCCCGCAGCAGGCTGATGATGCGAATATCAAGTTCGGCCCTTGAGCGCAAGGTACCCGCAGCAAAATCAATCACGATGACCGGAAAGTGACGGCTCCAGTCCCACCGGTCCTGAATATAGAGACCTTGAAACAGCCGCTGATTGCCCTCGAATAACGCCTTCAGGGTATCGACGAACAGGCTTTTGCCAAACCGGCGCGGGCGGGACAGGAAATACCGGCCAGGAATACGGGTCAGGGCGTGGATATACCGGGTTTTATCGACATAAACGCAGTCGCTTTCGCGCAGCATGCTGAGTGAATTAATGCCTAAGGGCAGATTTTTCATGATGATTCACTGCAATTTTTCAGGATGCGGGTAGATAAAACGGAACCGGCAACCCGGTGGAGCCTCAACACGGCGAGGCTTCGATCAATCGCCGGGTATAGGGATGACGGGGTTCGAGCAAAATCTGGCGGGTGGGGCCGGTTTCGACAATGCGTCCCTGCTGCATGACGGCGACCCGATCCGCCAGTTCTGCCACCACTGCGAGATCATGGGTGATGAAAAGATAACCCAGACCTGATGCCGCCTGGCACTCACGCAGTAAATCCAGAATGCGGGCCTGTACCGATACATCCAGGGCACTGGTAGGTTCATCGCAAATCAGCAGTTGCGGTTCCACGGCCAGAGCCCGGGCAATACAGATGCGCTGCCGCTGGCCGCCAGAAAATTCATGTGGGTAACGGGTCAGGACATTATCGGGCAATCCCACCCGCTGCAATAGTTCGCGTATCCGCTCACGTCGTTCAGCCTGCGACCATTCCGGTCGCAGGGCACTCATGCCCTCGGCCAGGATGTCCGCAATCAACCATCTGGGGTTCATGGCGGCGTAAGGATCCTGAAACACCATCTGCAGGGTTCGGCATCGGTGGAGGCGGGCGGTGCGGTCGGCAGACACCATGAGCCTTCCTGCCAGTCGTACCTCGCCGCCGGTTTGCGGTACCAGATCAACCAGCCCCTTGCCCAGGGTGGTTTTGCCGCAACCGGATTCACCGACCAGAGCCAGGGTTTCGCCCCGGCATACCTGAAGGGAAACCCCATCCACCGCACGGATGTGGGCAACGGTTTTTTTTCAGCCAGCCTTGCTGAACCGGATAATGCACCCTGAAGTCAGCCACATCCAGCAACACCGGGCCAGGTGTTACCGCTTGCGGGCGGTTCAGGCAGGATGTCATTCGGGGACGGGCCGCGTACAGAGCCTGGCTGTAGGGATGCACCGGTGCCCGGAAAAAATCGCCTGACCGGGCCATTTCAACAATGCGGCCCTGCTGCATGACTGCCACCCGATCGGCGTAACGGGCGACGATGCCAAGATCATGGGTAATCAGCCAAAGACCCATACCCCGCTCCCGGCACAGCCGATTCAGCAGCGACAAAATCCGGGCCTGTAACGTTACATCAAGAGCGGTGGTGGGTTCATCGGCAATCAACAGGGCCGGTTCTCCCGCCAGGGCCAGGGCGATCATCGCCCGTTGCCGCATACCGCCGGATAACTGATGGGGAAACGATCGACAATGGCGTTCCGGATCAGGCAGACCGGCCTGATCCAGCCCCAGCAATACCCGGGTCTGGCGAGCCTTGCCGCGTAGCCCCTGGTGCCGGGTCAACACCTCCCCCAGTTGGTCGCCAATCGTCATGACCGGATTGAGGGCACTGAGCGGATCCTGAAAAATGATACCGATGCGGCCACCACGGATGCGGGTCATGGCCTGTTCGGTCAATTCAAACAGGGGTGTACCGGACAGGGCCACCCGACCCCGGCTGATGCGGCCATTGCCGGGCAGTAACCGCAGTACTGACAGGGCAGTGATGGATTTACCGGAACCGGACTCCCCCACCAGGGCGAAGGTTTCGCCCGGATCAATACGGAAGGACACGTCCTCAACCACTGCACGGGAGGCTTGGCCCTGGTCAAACAGGACAGTGAGGCCGGACACGTCAAGCAGGGGGGGATTCACGCGCTTTGGAGGAGGAAGCAGAGGTGGAACTGGCCGGGCGAGGGAGGTGGGGAGGCCAATACTCCCCCGACCGTCCGTAACCAAACAATCAGGTGCCGTCTTCCGCCTTGACGTTGGTCTTCAGCAGAAAGAACTTGTATACG
>CAIVXW010000385.1 GCA_903910005.1 uncultured Methylococcaceae bacterium | reverse complement strand
CGCTCATGGCAACTCACCGTCGGGCGTTGCCAGTTCAAGGATGACCGGGGCATGGTCGGAGGGGCGTTCCAGTTGGCGCGGGCCGGTGTCGATGTAGCAGCCGGTACAGACTGCCGTCAGGCACTGGTCGATTAGCAGGTGATCGATTCGCAACCCGCGCTTGCGCCGGAATGCCTGCATGCGGTAATCCCACCAGGAATAGCTCTGATCGGGTTGATCGAACAAGCGGAAGGCATCTACCAGACCGCATTGCAGCAGGCGGGTAAACCCGGCCCGCTCGGGCGGGCTGCACAGAATGGTGTCGCCCCAGGCCACCGGATCGTAGACATCCCTGTCCTCCGGGGCAATGTTGAAATCGCCCATCAGGATCAGGGGTTGACCGTGCTGGCGTTCGGCGGCAATAAAACCGGCCAGTTGCTCCAGCCATTCCAGCTTGTAGGCATATTTGTCTGAACCCGTTTCGCTGCCATTGGGGATATAGACGTTGATCAGACGATACCCGCCGAGACTGGCCGCCAGCAGGCGTTTCTGCGGATCCGGGTAGTCGGGAAACGCGCTGACCACGGCCTCGACCGGTCGCCGGGTCAACAGGGCCACGCCGTTGTAGGTTTTCTGGCCGCTGTAACACGCCTGATAACCGGCGGCCCGGATGGCATCGACCGGAAAATCGGCGTCGGTCAGTTTGGTTTCCTGCAGGCCCAGTACATCGGGCTGGTTTGCCGCCAGCCAGTCCAGCACCACAGGCAGGCGCACCCTGAGCGAATTGACGTTCCAGGTAGCGATTTTCACTGTCAGGCTTCAGCGGAGGTTGATGACTCGAACCGACAGCACGCCGGTAATCGCCCGAATCCGCTCCAGGGTGACCGGGGGAATGTCAGCCTCCAGATCAATCAGGGTAAAGGCATAATCCCCGCGTGATTTGTTCAGCAGTTCGGTGATGTTGAGATTGGCCTCCGCCAGGGCAGATGAAATCTGGCCAACCATGTTGGGTACGTTCTGGTTGGCAATGACCAGGCGGGTGCCCTCTGTCCAGGCCATGACGGTATCGGGAAAATTGACGGCATTGCGAATCTGGCCATTTTCCAGAAAATCCCGTAATTGATCGGCCACCATGATGGCGCAGTTGTCTTCGGCTTCGGCAGTGGACGCGCCCAGATGCGGCAGGCTGATGGCTCCGCGCTGATCGCGCAGGGTGGTGCCGGGAAAATCCGATACATAGGCCTTGAGGGCTCCGGACTCCAGGGCAGCAGCAACGGCGGTTTCGTCAACCACACCGGAACGGGAAAAATTGAGCAACACCGCTCCCGGTTTCATCAACTGGAGCCGGGCCGTGTTGATGGCTTTGCGGGTCTGGTCGTTGAGGGGAACGTGCAGGGTCAGCAGATCAGCCCGGCTGACCAGTTCTTCAATGCTGCTGGCCCGAATGACCGAAGCCGACAACTGCCAGGCACTGTCTACCGTCAGCATCGGGTCGTAACCAATGACCTGCATGCCCAGTGCAACGGCCGCATTGGCAACCTTGACCCCGATGGCACCCAGTCCCAGCACGCCCAGGGTCTTCCCGGCCAGTTCGAAGCCGGCGAAATGCTTTTTGTGTTGTTCGATCTGCTCATGCAGGCTGGCGTCATCGCCGCTGAGGTTGCGGGCATAATCCCAGCCTGCGGTGATATTGCGGGCGGCCAGCAACATGCCGGCCAGAACCAGTTCCTTGACCGCATTGGCATTGGCTCCGGGGGCGTTGAAAACCGGAATCCCCCGTTTTGAATAATCCGCCACGGGAATGTTGTTGACACCGGCACCGGCCCGGCCTACGGCCTTGACAGTGGGCGGAATGGCTACGCCGTGCAGATCATGCGAACGCAGCAGAATGGCATCGGGAGCCTCAACCGCAGACCCCACCCGGTAGCGTGATTCAGGCAACCGCTCCAGGCCTACGGTGGCAATGTTGTTGTATGTCAGTATGTTGAACATTGGTAGGGTGTTATCCGTGAGTGCGGGCAAATTCGCCCATGAAATCCACCAGGGCCTCAACCCCGGCCAGCGGCATGGCATTGTAGAGACTGGCCCTCAGACCCCCCACCGAGCGGTGACCTTCGAGGTTGACCAACCCGGCTTTTCGGGCCGCGTCGAGGAAGGGTTGTTCCAGTTCCTGCCGGGGCAGCCGGAACGGAACATTCATCAGGGAGCGATACCGTACATCAACCGGGTTGTCGTAAAAACCGGAGGCGTCGATGGCACTGTAAAGCCGGTCGGCCTTGGTTCGGTTGAGTGTTTCCATGGCAGCCAATCCCCCCTGGCCCTTGAGCCATTCCAGCACCAGTCCCAGCAAGTACCAGTTGAAGGTAGGTGGCGTATTGAGCATGGAGCCATTATCAGCCTGCTTGCGGTAGTCCAGCACGCCGGGCGTGACCGGCAAGGCCTGGCCGATCAGATCATCCCGCACGATCACCACGGTGATGCCGGAGGGTCCCATGTTCTTCTGGGCACCGGCATAAATCAGCCCGAAACGGCTGACATCAAGGGGGCGCGACAGGATGTCGGACGACATGTCAGATACCAGCGGCAGGTCACCCACCGTCGGGATGGTCTGAAATTGCACGCCGCCAATGGTTTCGTTGGAGGTGTAGTGAAAGTAGGCCGCCTGCGGGTCGATGTCCCAGTCAGCCCGCTCCGGTATCGTGGTGTAATGGGCTGCCCTGGAACTGGCGGCAACCTGCACGTCGGCATAATGGCGGGCTTCGGCAATGGCCTTGTCCGACCAAAGCCCGGTATCCAGATAGACCGCCCGCTGCTTGCCACGCAGCAGGTTCATGGGGATTGCCGCAAATTGTCCGCTGGCCCCTCCCTGCAGGAACAACACCCGGTAGTGGGCGGGAATGGCCATCAATTCACGCAAATCGGCTTCAGCCTGTTCGGCCAGTGCCACATAGGCCTTGCTGCGGTGGCTCATTTCCATGACCGACATTCCGCTGGAATGCCAATCGAGCAATTCGTCCCGCGCCCTGGCCAGCACGGCTTCGGGAAGGGCGGACGGCCCCGGACTGAAGTTAAAAACCCTGTTCATTGGTGCTCACTTGGGATAAAACATGGTAATAAAGAGTGGCTATTATGAAATGACGCGACGAAATATACACATTTTCAGCGGTCTTCCCAAGGTGTGCGGCTGTACTGCCCTGCAATCATCCACCCCGGCCACCCGGCAATGCTGACCCGGGCTCTCCCTTTTCAACGTGACTTTATCCAAGGTGACTTCATGATGCTACGTGCCTCAGCCGTTCTTGACCACTACCAGCCCGACGGTATCCTGACCGCGATGCAGGGCACTGACTGCCTGATCGAACGCATCGCGCCCATTGAGGAATGCCGGAGCGGGGATCTGGTCTTCGTCGATCATGCCCGTTATCTGGCCACCGTTCGGACGCAGAGCCCGGCGGTTGTGGTGACCACGCCCGCCCTGGCTGACGAGCTGGGCGACGATTCCGGCATCACCTGCCTGATTGCCCCCAACGTCCGGCTGGCGATGGCCCTCATCAAACAAACCTGGGCCGATCGGGATGTCCGCGCCGTCGAATGGGCACAAAATGTTCATCCTTCCGCCGT
>CAIVXW010000384.1 GCA_903910005.1 uncultured Methylococcaceae bacterium | reverse complement strand
TTACTGATTTTGTACTGGCAACCCGGGAACTCTCCCACGTGCATTTACTGGCGCAATCCCGCTTCATCACCGATGCCTCCGGTGCGGTGGCAGTCAACTTTCTGGGCCGTTTTGAACGCTTTGGAACCGATATGCAGACCGTACTGGATCAATTGGGCTTAACCCTCGACCTGCCGCATCTGAACCGCTCCTGCCACACCGCATACCGTGACTACTACACGGCACAAACCCGGGTAGAAATTGCACGGCGGTATGAACAGGATGTGGATTTGCTGAGGTATACGTTTTAGCCAGGCAGGGGGTCATCAGCCTGCTGTACCGCGCAGTCGACCGGCAACCCTGCTGCAAAGCCCCATCCTCATGAAGACGGGACTCCGGAGCGTTCAGGCTACGACTCAACTCGCCAGATTGAGCAGGTAGGGGTAGCGTGGACTGAATTCCTCCGGCGGAATCGGCAGAAATCGATCCTCAGGTTGGCCGGGGGTAAAGGTTCCGGCCTGGCCCATTTGCGGTGGAACCGTCGGAGCAGTGCGCCGGGTTTGCGGGTCACTGCTGCCCTCCGGTTCAGGGGGGAGCCGGGCTGGCAGGGCCACCGGGCCTGGAACCACCGGACGCGGTGGCTGGTAGGAGAAACTGCCTACCACCTTGCCGGTCCAGGTGTCGATCAGGTCGAAAACCAGGGTATAAACCGGTGGCAGGGTGGGATGCAGGGTGGCTACCGGGTTCCACACCTTGTAGCGCACTCCGGCGATGAAATGGCCCTTGCTGCCGGTGGGTTGCAGGGGTACCCGGCGGCCGTTGCAGGCCAGCACATGGCGCGAGGGCGTCATGCCAAACACTTCCACCTGCACCCGGTCGTTGGCGGAATCGACAAAACGGGCGATACCACTGGCGGTTACTTCTTCGGCCAGAATGGGCCAGGGTTCGTGGGCCGGGCGCAGTTCCAGCCGGATTGAACCCAGTTGCATCTGCCCCAGCAGCGGGAAATACTGTTCCAGCAGGGGTTCATACCAGGCATCCTGCAGCGGAATGCCCGCTTCGCGTATCCCCGCCAGAACCGTCTTCAGATCCTCCCATAAAAGTCCCGGCAACAGGTAGCGATCATGCAGGGTCGTGTGCCAGTCGATCAGGGGGGCGGTCAGCGGACGGTGGGCCAGACTGGCAATCAGTGCCCGTACCAGCAGCAGTTGCACGCTGGCAAACGAACCATTCTCTGCCGTCTCGAATGCCCGCAGGATGACATGCCCCAACCGCTGTCCGACCCGGTCAGGATCGTACAGGGTATCAATGCGGATCTCGGCCCTGCGGATGTCGCCGGACGGATCGGCCAGCAGGTGGCGCAGGATGCGATCCGGTATCCACGGTAAACCCGGTTCATCGGTCGGCATACGCGAGAGGGCGATGCCCAGTTCGTACAGTGCGTCGGCGCGTCCCTCATCCGGGCGGGGCGCATGACCCGATGGCCCGATCTGGCGACCGGCCAGAAAATAGGACAGGGCCGGGTGGTGTTGCCAGCAGGTGATGAGCGAGCGCAGCAGGCCGGGCCGGAACAGGAACGGGCTTTCCGCAGGTTCCTCCCCGCCCAGTACCAGGTCGGTACTGCCGCCAGGGCCCATGCGGGAACCCGTGTTGCGACCCGGCAGGCCGTACAGCCCCAGTTGGGCGGCTTCGGCATAGGCTTCCATGAGAAAGGCCTGATTGAGTGACCAGTCGCCGGTCATGGGCAGGCTCAGTTTCAGCACGGCGGCGTCCGGTTCCAGGGTGAAACGGCGCAGGCGGTGATCGTCGGGCGGCGGATAACCTTCCAGCATGACCGGCAGCCCGCACTGGACGGCCGTGGCCTCAATGGCCGTGACCAGTTCCAGATAATGTTCCAGATGAGTCAACGGCGGCAGGAACACCCGGATGCGTCCCTGATGGATTCTGAGGCTGAGGGCCGTGCGTGGCAGCGGACCCTCCGGATGAGCGGCGTCGGCGACGTCGAGCAGGGGGGCACTCAGCAGGTGAGTCAGGCGGGCACTGAGTTCACCGTGTACGCCCGGCAACAGTGAACGTTGCTCGAACGGGCAGCGATCCGGATCACGCAATTCCCGGGTTTTCTCATCCACCGGCAGACTGGCCAGCGGCAGGCGATAACCGGGAGCGGAATCGCCCGGTATCAGAAACAGGGCTCCCCGGCGGAAGATCCAGCGTCCGCTTTGCCAGCGACCGGCGACCGGTTCCCAGCGCAGTGGCAGGACATGGGCCACCGGCTCATAGCCGGTTTCCGACAGGCGTGCCGCCAGTTGCCGACGGGCATCCGGGTTGGACAAGGCTTCCGCCGGAGGGCGAAATTGCAGGGTTTTGCGATTGCGCCAGAGTTCATGCAGCGGGTCTTCGTGGGCCGGTAGCAGACACTCGGGCGGTAATTGCAGGGTACGGGTCAGCAAGCGGGCAAACCCGGCCAGGTCGGCAGCCGTCAGTGGTTCATTCAGGGTCTGGACATCGTGCAGGGTCCCATGGTGCCAGAGTGGCAGCCCGTCACTGCGAAAGCAGACCTGCAGCCGCCAGCGGGGCAGGGACTCGCCGCCGAACCAGTCGCCCTGAATTTCCTGGATGAGGCTGCCGGGTGCCCAGCGTCGCCGCAGCCGTTGCAGCAGTTCTTCCGCCAGTGGACGCTTGTTACCTCCCAGTGCCTG
This sequence comes from uncultured Methylococcaceae bacterium, assembly GCA_903910005.1. Lineage (GTDB taxonomy): Bacteria > Pseudomonadota > Gammaproteobacteria > Methylococcales > Methylococcaceae > CAIVXW01. The sequence goes on along the minus strand of CAIVXW010000384.1, from coordinate 7,288 downwards.
GATTGACCATTCCGGTGCATGCGGGTTGACGCGGGAAACAAACGACAGGGTCTGGCTGCTGGCCAGACGAATGCCTGCCTCGGCCAGTTTTTCATCCACCCGTTGGCCGACGGCGTGGATGTCGGCCCGGCAGGTGGCGGAGTAGGGATCGGGAGTCGGGGCGGGTTGCGGCCGTTTAACCGTCACCGAGTGCCTGAGGGCAACTCCGGTATCCAGTCCGGTCAGCGGCAGGGCACGCACCGGTTCCGGGGTGGAGGCCAGCGGGATGTAGCCCTCGTGGGTGTAGATACCGGCACAGGGATCCAGTCCGATCCACCCGGCACCGGGGATGAATACTTCGGCCCAGGCGTGCAGGGACGCCGAGTCGGCCGTTGCGTCGGCGGTGTCGAGAAAGATGCGGTAGCCCGAGGTGAAACGGGCCGCCAGTCCTAGATGGCGGCAACTCAGGGTCAGTAGCCAGGCAGCCTGCCAGGGAGTAAATCCGCCTCGCGCCAGCACGGTTTCCAGTTCGATGCTGTCAGCCGTGTCGCTGTCCATGCCCGGAAATGCCGGTGCCGGGTTGAGACCTGCTGCCATCACCCGGGCATGAACCGCCTGATTCAGGCTGGCCAGTTTTTCCACGATGTAGCCCGGTGCGTCATCCAGACTTTCGAGCCAGGCCGCAAGCCGTACCCCACCAGAGCCTGGCTTGAGGTAGGGAACCAGTTCCTTGCCGGTTTGTTCGGCATAGTCCAGCGGAAAGTGGGCCGCATCCGCTTCGGTCAGAAAGTCGAAGGGATTGGCCGGGCTCAAATCCGCCAGCAGTTCGACGGTCAGGGTCAGGCTGGCCACCGGTTCCGGCAAATCCAGTCGGGCCACCTGATTTTCAAACGGATCACGCACCCAGTTGAGGAAATGCGGTTCCGACCCGACCCGTAAGGTATAGGCCGTAATGGTTGCCCGGGTGTGCGGGGCCGGACGAATCCGCAGCCAGTGGGTGGGAACCGTGCGGCGCGGGCCGAATACCTGTTCAAGGCGATGGATAAGGGCTACCTGATGAGTACTCATAACGTCAGCTCGGGTTAAGGACAGGTGAATGGTCAGTGGTGAATAGCGAGCGGCAGGCCGGGAGCGCGGCCATCCTGGCGGCCCGGTGGATCAGTGGCGAATGGTATCCCGGGAGTACTGCCATCCTGACGGCCCGGTGGGCCAGTGGCGAGTGAATGCCGCACCAACCAGCCACCCATGCCTTCCATTCACCATTCGCCATTGATACCTACCCCGGTGCCTTAGCCTGAATTCAGGTTCACAAGGGTCTACGCAAATCCAGGGTAAAGGGGAAATCCCGGTTGACCGGCTCTTCCGGTGGTTCACGGTTTGCGGTCGGCGTGCCATCGGGATACAGCCGGGACAGGGCCATGGCCCAGGCGGGCGGCGGGTAGTCGTCCGGGGTATGGCCGTACCCCCAGAAGCGGGAAATACGCCGCGATTCGGCTTCGTAGGCATTGACCGGGAAGCTTTCATAGGCCAGTCCACCGGGGTGGGCGACGTGATAAATGCAGCCACCGATGGAGCGGCCCAGTCGCCGGTTGAACAGATCGAAGACCAGGGGTGCCTGCACCTCAATGGTGGGATGCAGGCCAAAAGCCGATTTCCAGGCCTTGTAGCGCACCCCGGCCACGTAATCGCCCGGCTGTCCGGTGGCCTGTAGCGGAACCCGGCGACCGTTGCAGGTCAGCAGATACTGCCCGGTGTCCAGCCCGCTGCAACGCACCTGGATCCGCTCCACCGCCGAGTCGACTACCCGCGATTGCCGCTGGATGCCCGAGGCTTCCTCGCCAAACACCGGCCAGGGTTCGAGGGCCATGCAGAGCTCCAGTTGAATGCCCTGATGAGTCACCCGCCCGTAATGGGGAAAGCGGAATTCAAGAAACGGGGCATACCAGTCCAGTTGCATGGGGTACCCGGCATCCTGCAGTTGTTCGATCACCGAGCGGAAATCCTGGTAGACATAATGCGGTAGAAGGAAACGGTCGTGCAGGGCCGTGCCCCAGTCCACCAGGGGGTGACGATAGGGCTGCTTCCAGAAATGGGCCACCAGGCAGCGAACCAGCAGCATCTGGGCAAGGCTCATCTGCGGGTGAGGCGGCATTTCAAAGCCGCGAAACTCGACCAGCCCCTGACGGCCCGAGGCAGAATCCGGCGAACACAGTTTGTCGATGCAGAATTCGGCCCGGTGGGTATTGCCGGACTGATCCGCCAGAAAACTCCTCAGGGCACGGTCGATGATCCAGTGAGCCCGGCTGCCGTCGACTTCGCGCAGGCTGATGGCCAATTCATCCAGCAGATGGCTGCCGCGTTCATCAACCCGGGGAGCCTGTGAGGTTGGGCCAATGAACAGGCCGGAGAAAAGGTAGGACAGCGAGGGATGGTGTTGCCAGAAGGTCACCAGCGAGCGCAGCAGATCCGGACGACGCAGGAAGGGGCTGTCCGCCGGGTAGCGCGAGCCCAGGGTAACGTGATTGCCACCGCCGGTACCGGTATGACGCCCGTCCAGCATGAATTTTTCCGTTCCCAGCCGGGATTGACGGGCTTCTTCATACAGGGTGGTCACCGTGTGTTCGAGGCTGTCCCAGTCGTGGGCCGGATGGATGTTGACCTCAATCACGCCAGGGTCGGGTGTGACCTTGAAGGATTTGAGAACCGGGGCCGACGGCGGTTCGTAGCCCTCAATGATGACCGGCAAGGCCAGTTCGGCGGCGGTTTGTTCAACGGCGGCCAGCAGCAGGCCGTAATGATCCAGAAAACCCGTGAGGGGCATGAAAATATGCAGGTGCCCGTTGCGCGGTTCCACACACAGGGCCGTGTGGGGTACATCCAGCCAGCGGCGGTAACGTTTGCGGATTGCGTCGGGACGGGCATCGGCGGCCACCGGCAGGCGGTGTTCGGGCGGACGGTAACCCGCTGCCGCGTCCAGGATCAGCGGTTTGTCTGCCACCGGCGGATGAACCCATTCGAGTTCCTCAACCTCTCCCTGTGCCACCCAGTCGAGTTGGCCAATCGGCAGCCGCAATCCCATCGGCGAACTGCCCGGGGTGAGATACATGACACCCTCCGGAAAATGCCACGGGCCCGAACGCCAGCCGCCCTGATTCCAGTGCCAGTACAGCGGCAGGGCAAAACCGGTGATGCTGGCCAGTCCTCTGGCAAGGGCCACGGCCAGATCGTCCGGTTTATCACTGTCGGCACTTGAGCCGGAGGGCTGATCCACCGGCAGGCTGGCTTCCCGCCACAAATAGTGCAGCCAGTCCTCGTAGCCGGGGCGAAGGGTTGCGGGATCGAAACCCAGTATGACTGCCAGCCGCTCACCGAAGCGTAGTGCCGCGTCGATACCGGACAAACCGGGTGTGCGAGCGGAGGCCAGCAGGGCCGGGTTATTCCACAGAGCCACCCCGTCGGTACGCCAGTAACAGCCATAGGCCCAGCGCGGCAGCGGCTCGCCGGGATACCACTTGCCCTGACCGGCGTGCAGCAGGGCACCCGTCGGCGCGAAGGCATCACGCATGCGCCCCAGCAGCACTTCAGCCCGTTCCTGCTTGTGTACTCCCAGTGCCTCGGTGTTCCATTCGGCAGACTCCATGTCATCGACCGAGACGAAGGTCGGCTCCCCGCCCATTGTGAGGCGTACATCCAGCCGGTTCAGTTCATCGTCCAGCCGGTGTCCCAGTTGCCGTATGGCTTGCCACTGAGCCTCATCGTACGGCCGGGTGACGCGGGGATCCTCATGAACCCGGGTGACTATATTGGCAAAATCGAAACGGATGACCTCGCATTGATCGGTAAAACCGGTCACCGGCGCGGCACTGACCGGATCCGGGGTGCAGGCCAAAGGAATATGACCCTCACCGGCAAACAGCCCGGAGGTAGGATCCAGCCCCACCCAGCCGGCCCCGGGAATATAAACCTCGGCCCAGGCGTGCAGGTCGGTAAAGTCCTGCTCCGGGCCGGAGGGACCGTCCAGTGAAGTCTGATCGGGTTTAAGCTGAACCAGATAGCCCGAAACAAAACGGGCCGCCAACCCCAGATGCCGCAGTATCTGCACCAGCAGCCAGCCGGTATCACGGCACGAGCCGGTGGCTTTGTTCAGGGTGTCTTCCACCGTCTGAATCCCGGGATCCAGCCGAATGGTGTACCCGATACACTGTTGCAAACGCTGGTTGATGTCTACCAGAAAATCAACAATGCGGCGCGGTTTGCGGTTCACCCCGGTCAGCCAGTCGAGCAGGAGCGGGCCGGTTTCCGCAATCTCGAAATAGGGCTCCAGTTCCTTGCCCAGGAGCGGGTCGTATTCAAACGGATAGTGTTCGGCGTATTCCTCGACGAAAAAATCAAACGGATTGATGACCGTCATCTCCGCCACCAGTTTGACTTCCACCCGGAATTCGTCCAGCGGTGCCGAAAATACCACCCGGGCAACGGTGTTGCCGAAGGGATCCTGCTGCCAGTAGATGCGGTGATGCGACGGCTCGATGGTCAGGCGGTATTCGTGTATCGGCGTGCGCGAATGCGGGGCGGGACGCAAACGGATGTAATGCGGAGAAAAATGAATGGGACGATCATATTGATAGTGGGTGGAATGCTCGAGGCCGACGAGTATTGCCAAGGTCGTTCTCCTGCTGCTGCGTTGGGAAAAATCGGAACACTCCCGGAAAAGCAGGATTCAAGCCAGTGCCATCTGGCCGAAACCGGAACATGCTGCCGGTAGCGTGGCCAGAACTCAGGATTCAACCTGCGGGGTTTGCTTGATCTGTTGTTTTAGTTGGGCCAATTTGTCTTCCGTATCCTTGGGTGCCGGTTTCTCCCAGGCAAAATGGGGCAGATTTTCCAGTGCCAGCAGGAGACCCTCGTTCCAGTGTTCGGACAGGTCACGGGCGAAGGGGTCGTCATCGGTCAGATACAGGCGACGGCCCTGACTCAGGCTGTCGCGTTCGTAGATCAGTAATTCCACCGGTGGCCCTACCGTCACGTTACTGCGTATCGTGGAGTTCATGGATACCAGGGCGCAGCGGGCTGCCCGTTCCAGATCAACATGGCGTTTGATGACCCGATCCAGAATGGGTTTGCCGTATTTGGTTTCGCCGATTTGCAGAAAGGGGTGTTCGCTGGATTCGTGGATGTAATTACCCTGCGGGTAGATCATGAAAATTTCCGGGGAATTGCCGCCCAACTGCCCGCCAAAGATGAAGGTCGCCTCAAAACTGGTGTTGGCGGTATCCCGGCTGGCCTGGTTGCGTTGCACCAGGGTGCTGGCCATGCCGACATAATCGGCGGCTTCCATCATGCTGGTAACGGTCAGCAGATTGGGCACCAGTCCCTGGTCAATGTCCAGGTGGAGTTTTTTCACTACAGCCTGGGTAGTGGCCAGATTGCCGGCTGACAACAGGACGAACATGCGTTCACCGGGCCAGGTGAATGTGTGCATCTTGGAGTAGCTGCCGATGTTGTCCATACCGGCGTTGGTACGTGAATCCGAGCAGAAAATCAGTCCGCGATCCACGTTGAGGGCGAGGCAATAAGTCATGGGTATCTCCCGGTAAAAGGGTTGTTGTGCTACTGATTCTAAAGGGTGAACGCAACTACGCAACCCCTGAAGAATCCAGGTCGGCCTGTCAGCCAGGCCAAGCGGGGGCGGTTCGGGGCGAGGGTGTTCGCCCCATGGATGCGGATTGTCGCGCCAAGGCACTTTAATGGTGCAAAATGCCCCGTCCGGTTGTGCGATATAACCTTGTCAAGTCCCCGTGATTTGGCGCACACTTGGGGCTCACGTCCATTTCAATAATTTTCAGGAGGTTTTTATGCGATCCATCAACGATCAAGGCAGAAGACAGTTCCTCAAGGGAACCGGCCTGGGCTTGCTGGCGGCAGCCGGTTTCCCCGGCTGGCTGTCAGCCATGGAAATGTCCGGCACGACCCGGCGTCCACCCCGTACCGCCACGCCGGGGTTCCAGCCCGATGTCGAACTGGAACTGGTGGCACGAACCGGCCGCATCTCCATTTTGCCGGGTGCCGAAACCACGGTCATGCAATACGCGGCCCGGGTGATCCGTGCAACCACGCCCGACACCCTGACCCCGATGCCGGGCAGTTATCTTGGCCCACTGATCCGGCTCCGGAAAGGTCAGAAGGTACGTATTCACTTTCGCAATGAATTGCCCGACCCGACCATCACCCACTGGCATGGCCTGCACGTTCCGGCCGAGGTAGACGGTCACCCGCAGGACGCCATTGGCCAGGGCCAAACCTTTGTGTACGAGTTTGAAGTCAACAACCGGGCCAGCCTCACCATCTACCACCCCCACCCCCACGAAAATACCGCCCGCCAGGTTTACTGGGGGCTGGCGGGGGGACTCATTGTGAATGACGAAGAGGAAAGCCGTCTGGGGCTGCCTGCTGGCGACTACGAAATCCCGCTGGTTCTGCAGGATCGGTTATTCGACAGCAACAATCAGTTGATTTATGTGCGGCATCCCATGGATCGGATGACCGGCTTCTACGGGGATCGTATCCTGGTCAACGGGAGGCCGAACCAGACTCTGGAGGTAGCCAGCCGGGCCTATCGCTTGCGGGTGCTGAACGGTTCGACCGCCCGCATCTACAAACTGGGCTGGGATGACGGAACCCCCCTGACCGTGATCGGTGTGGACGGTGGCCTGCTGGAAAAGCCGGTTACCCGTCCTTACGTCATGCTGGCTCCCGGCGAACGTCTGGATGTATGGGCTGACTTCAGTGGCCGACCGGTTGGCAGCGAACTGACCCTGAAAAGCCTGCCATTTTCCGGTGTCCTCCCGGCCATGCTGTCAGGCATGGGTGGCCACTCGATGGGTGGCATGATGGGAGGTATGGGCGGCCACGAGATGGGCGGTGGCATGATGGGAGGCATGGGCGGTCACGAGATGGGCGGCGGCAGGATGGGGGGCATGGGTGGCCACGGCATGGGCGGCGGTGGCATGATGGGAGGCATGGGCGGCCACGGCATGGGCGGCGGTGGGATGATGGGTGGCATGGGCGACCACGCGATGGGCGGCGACAGGATGGGTGGCATGGGCGACCACGCGATGGGCGGCGACAGGATGGGTGGCATGGGCGACCACGCGATGGGCGGCGGTGGCATGATGGGTGGCATGGGTGGCCACGCGATGGGCGGTGGTGGCATGATGGGTGGCATGGGTGGCATGCATTCATCGAAACTGCCGGTTGGCAGCGAGTATCCGCTGCTCCGAATCAAGGTCACCCGCAAAGTCAGCGACAG
>CAIVXW010000383.1 GCA_903910005.1 uncultured Methylococcaceae bacterium | reverse complement strand
CTGGCCGTCGTAGTCGGCGCGGTGTGGCTGCGCCACCAGGCCCGCTCCATTACCCGCCTGGCCCGGATGGAATTAACCCTGCTTGAGCGTCGGCACGATCTGGCCCCGACCGAGCGTTGTCGCCGCCTGTCCTGTTTGCTGCGCCGGGTCTGTCTCAGCCTGTATCCCCGTGAGACCGTGGCCGGATTGAGCGGAGAAGCCTGGCTGACCTTTCTTGACCAATGCTTCGACAAACCGCGTTTTTCGGTCGGTACAGGCCGCCAGTTGCTGGAGGCTCCGTACAACCGACACGCTTCCCTCACTACCGGCGATATTGACAGTCTGTTCAAACTGTCACGTGACTGGCTCAAATTACAGCCTCGCCGTACACCATGATCACCCTTGAATGGATTGGCTTCCTGCTATGCCTGCCGCTGCCCTGGCTGATTCGGCGGTTTTTACCGGCTGCCGCCCGGGACACCGACGCCGCCCTCAATACACCATTTCTGGCTGAACTGGAGCCACTGACAGCGCAAGCGTCGGTTGAAAAACCGCAACGCTCCCCGCCCATCCTGGCTGTGCTGGCCTGGTTGGTTCTGGTTGTGGCGGCGGCCCGCCCGGTCTGGCTGGGCGAACCGGTCGAACAGGGCGTCAGTGGCCGTGACCTGATGCTGGCGGTTGATTTGTCCGGCAGCATGGAGATGGAAGATTTTGTCGTGGCGGATCAGGTGGTCAACCGGTTGGTAGCCACCCGGCAGGTTGCCGGGCGTTTTATCGAACGCAGATACGGCGACCGGATCGGGCTGATTTTGTTTGGGGAAAAGGCTTACCTGCAGGCACCCCTGACATTTGACCGAACCACGGTCAAAACCCTGCTGGATGAGGCGGTGATTGGCCTGGCCGGTGATAAAACCGCCATAGGCGATGCCATTGGTCTGGCCATCAAACGGCTGCGTGACAACCCGGCCGATCAGCGGGTATTGATCCTGCTGACGGACGGAGCCAACACCGCCGGGGAAATTCCTCCGTTACAGGCGGCTGAACTGGCGGCCCGTGAGGGATTACGCATTCACACCATCGGTGTGGGAGCCGACGAATGGGTGGTACGAAATTTTTTCGGGCAGCGCAAAATCAACCCGTCCCGTGATCTGGACGAATCCACCATGCGTGCCATCGCCGCAAAAACCGGCGGCCATTATTTTCGGGCACGCGATACCGCCGAACTGGAACAAATCTACAGCCTGCTGGATGAACTCGAACCGGTCGAACGGGCTACCCGGCTTTACCGGCCACGGACTGAACTGTACGTCTGGCCGCTGGGGCTGGCCCTGTTACTGGCGGGCGTACTGATTGCCACCGGTGTTGCTCGTCAATAAAAGGTAGCGGGGCCGGGAGAGGGGGGCGGGTTGCCGACTCAGGCCAGAATCAGGGCATCCGCCGTGAGGGCGGTGACGCCCGTCAGGCTGATGTTCAGATCGGCTTGCAGATCGCCATCCCGGTCAGCCTGAAGCGTCTGGCTGGGGTTATCCCAGCGCAACTGGCCACTGCCGGTGAAGGTGCGGTTGCCAATGTAGGTAAACGGTCGGGTGCCCGCCGCCGTCAGGTCGAGTTGATCGCCCTCCAGTGCCGAGAAATCGGTGAGGGTGCTGTTGTCGGTAATCAAAAACACGTCCGCACCGCTGCCACCGCTCAGCCAGTCCTGTCCGGCTGCTCCGATCAGGGTATCAGCACCATCGCCACCCGCCAGGGTGTCGGTTCCCCGTCCGCCATTGAGCCAGTTATTGGCGACATTGCCAAGCAGGTAGTCATCCCCGTCGCCGGTATAGGCCGTTTCAATCAGGGTATTGGCGGACAGCGTCAGGGGGGTGCCGCCTGCCAGTCGACTGACCGCACCGGGGTTGAGGTCAAGGGAAACCGGGTCGGTGATGGCGGCAGCATTGATGGTATCGTCGCCGCCTTCGTCGTTCAGGGTACGGCGCGAGGCATCCTGGCTGGTTTTGAAGCGGGCGTATTCGTTGGTGTATACGTAAACCGTATCCTGTCTTGCCCGGCTGGCAGGGATTTCATCGCCATATAGCGTCAGTGACCAGTCCATCAGCCTGCCAACCATGCCGCGATCCTGGTCAAAGACCGCCAGCGTCCAGTTACCCTGCGAGTTTTCTCCCCAGAACTGGGTGCTGCTGAACGTCCAGGTGAAGTCAGTGCTGTCAGGTTCACCGGTGGTATTGTCAAGCAGCACGCTGCGGGTTCCCGCAGGAGACAGCAGTTCAATTTGCAGGTCGCCCGGAAAGCCGTGCCGCAGATGCAGGGTGGCCGTGACATGATCCAGTTCCAGATTTTTGCCGACCCGGAGCAGGCTGCTGACGCCACGGGATGAGGCATCGGGAATGGTGAGATTGAGTGGGCGGGAGTTGACTTCGGCGATGGTGAGGTTGTCGTAGGTGCTTTGATGTTCCCAGGTTTCGGCCAGCCGGACGGCTGCCAGTGCATCAACCAGTCCGAAGCCGAAGTCACGGCTGGTATGCATGCCTCCCCCGTTCCAGTGGCTGGCCTGATTCCAGGCCCAGTCGGGGTGGCCCGGATCGCTCATGCGGGCCGAGTTGGCCAGAATCTCCTGCACATCGCGGTAGCCCAGGTCGGGATTGGCTTCCAGCATCAGGGCGATGACGCCGGATACGGCGGGGGTTGCCGCTGAAGTGCCGTTGAAGCCCACATACCCGTCGTAATCGGTTTGGTAATAATCGTTGCTGGTGTATCCGGCCCGTCCGCTCCGATCCGTCGTTACCAGTCCCGGACTGTTTACGGTGCTTTCGCCACCCGGCCCGGTAACCAGTATGGAACTGCCCGGCGTGCTGTAACTGGATAACGTGCCGTCCAGATTGGCCGCAGCCACGGCAATTCCATAGGGCGAACTGTTGATGGCATTGAGGTTGGCATCCCACCCCTCCTCACGTTCATTGCCAGCGGCAAAGGTCATTAGAATGCCCAGACCATCGCGCCCGTTCTCCACCGCCCGCAGCATGGAAGCCTTGAGCCCCCGCGAGTCGTAGCCGCCATCCTCGAACGGATCAAATCCCCAACTGTTATTGACGATGTCAATTCCCTTGTCGACCGCAAAATCAAAACAGTCGGCGATTTCGTCCAGCGTATCCCCGACCAGAGACCCCAAAGTGGCTTCATGTGCGACGCCGGCGCCGCCCTTGCCATTGTTGGCAACCGCCGCAATGACACCGGCTACCGAGGTACCGTGATTGCTGTCCGGGCTGGTGGGATCACCACCGGGCCGTTTCCTGATGAAATTGTAGGACAACCTGGCATCGTAGTTATAGGCCAGATCCGGATGGGTGGATTGTACCCCGTCATCACAAACGGCGACGCGAACGCCCCGACCGGTATAATCGCTCCATACCGATTGCAGGTTGAGGTCATACCCTGAAGGGCGGGTATTGGACAGATGCCATTGCTGGACGACTAGCGGATCATTCGGAACTGTATGCGTTGCCAGACGGGACTTTTTCATAAAGGAACACCAGGGTAATCAATAGGGCGGTAAAATAAGTGTGTTGACAACCCTGGCAGGGTATTTCGACGGGTATTCAGGCGAATCTGTCAGTGGATCGCATCCAGAGCAGGATAGAGCCTGGAATAATCGCCCTGCCAGAGTTTTTCCAGTTGATAAAACTCACGGGTTTGCGGTTTCATCACGTGGACGATCACGTCGCCCAGATCAACCAGCACCCATTCTCCCGGCTGCTCGCCTTCTACCCCGACCGGAATCATGGCAACCTTGCGGCTTTCCTCCACCACATGCTCAGCCAGTGCCCTGACGTGGCGTTCGGAGGTGCCGCTGGCAATGACCATGAAATCTGCAATGCTGGTTTTTTCGCGTATATCAATGACTTTGACATCCCGTCCCTTGCCATCATCGAGGGTGGTCAACACGACCTGTAGTAATTGTTGGGTATTCATCATGCGTAAAACTGGCTTAACCAATGCTGAAGGGGGGACTGGCGTTGCTGTACTCAATCAACTGCCTTGGTGTTATCCGGGCGGTTGGGTCTGTTTTTTGCGGTCGGATTGGGTTCCTGTCTGTCCGCTCGCCCGGGTCGGGGACGGGATTCCATCCCCTGTTGTTCTCTTTTTTGCCGGATTCTTTCCTGGATGGAACCGGGACGGGCATCCGATTGAGGAGCCAGGTTGCTGACGGTCGGGGTTCTCTGCCGCAGTTGCTCCATCTTTTTGTCGAATTCCTGCTGACCGTAGGTTCTGGCGGGACGGGACTGGTCGGGCGGGGATACCCTCGGCTCCGGTTGTCCCATTCCCTGGTAGGGCGCGGGCGGTTGCGCCATTCGCGGGTAAGGCGCGGGAAATGCGGGAGTTGGCTGGGGCATGACCCGATACTGATAACCGTCTTGGTGATGATCGTCACTGTGGGGAGTGTCGTGATCCGGTGGGGTCGGGGAGCCGTAGTAGTTGTAATGGTTGATTTCATACTCCTTGTGCAGGCTGTAACTCTGCGAATTCACTGGCGGGGGCACTGGAACAGTGTGCCGGTAGGTTTGGGTTTGAGTGTAGGTTCGGTAGGTGGGATAGCGATAGGTCGTACCGTAATAGTCGCCACAGGCGGTGAGCCCCAGGCTGATCAGTAACACAAGCGATGTTGCGGGTGGTTTCATGGCAATATCCGTTCAGGGTTGATGGGGAGGGCGGGAAAGTCGCTCCCGAACG
>CAIVXW010000382.1 GCA_903910005.1 uncultured Methylococcaceae bacterium | reverse complement strand
CTTTGAGGCGATTCGAGCAGCAGCAGGTCATCGGGTACCGCCAGTCCCAGCACCTTGGTATCACCGCTCTGTCCTCCTGCCAGTTCAGCGGCCTGGCGCAGTTCGGCGACGGCTTGAGCGGCCGCGATTTCGGCTTCTTCCCTGATCTTGTCCTCACCCTTGCCCACCAGACCCTTGATGATGGGCCGTATCACGGCAAATACGATGATCAGCATCATCAGTACGGCTAATACGGCCTTGATGAGGTTCCAGAACCAGGCTTGTTCCCACAGGGGCGGTGGCGGTTCGACTTCCTCGGGCCGGAAGGCGGCATTGGTGACGGTGACCCGGTCACCCCGCACCGGATCATAACCAACCGCCTCTTTAACCAGGCTGGAGAAACGGGTGATGTCTTCTTCGCTCCAGGGTTGCAAACTGGTGCTGCCGTCGGCCTGGATCAGGTGCTGGTTGTCAACCACCACGGCCACCGTCAGCCGTTTCAGTGCCCCGGTTCCCAGGCGGGAATGGCTGACGGTTTTGTCCAGTTCGTAGTTACGGGTAGCACTTTTGGTGGCATTACCGGTTTGCTCCTGCCCGGCCTGACCGGGTTTGTTGAGTTCCTCCGGGGCGGTACCGGCGGCCGGTGGCTGGTTCGACAGTGCCCCCGGCACGCCCTGGGCGGCATTATTCCGGCTTTGCTCTTCACTGGTTTGTTCGCTGCGCAGGGCCGGCATGTCCGGGTTGTAGAGTTCCTGGGTGCGTTCAGTGACCGTGAAATCGACATCGACCGTGACCTGGGTACGCATTCCCTGACTACCCACCACCGGACTCAGAATGTTTTCAATTCGCTCAATCAGATGCTCCTCAAGTTGCCGCCTGAAATCAAACTGTTGCTCCATCTGTTTGGCATTGAGGGCGGATTCGTTGAAGTTGTCCCGACTGAACAGCAAACGGCCCTTCTGATCGACCACGCTGATCTGGGAGGCATCCAGTTGGGGTACGCTGGCCGCCACCAGATGTACGATGGCGTCGACCTGGCCGGGATCCAGTACTCGTCCGGATTTGAGATCGACCACGACCGAGGCACTGGGTTTTTTGGGCTGGCGTACGAAAACCGATTCCTTCGGCATGGCCAGATGCACCCGGGCCAGTTTGACTCCCTTGATGGTCATGATGGAGCGGGCAATTTCGCCTTCCAGTGCCCGCTGATAACGGGCTCCCTCCATGAGTTGGCTCATGCCCATGCCGTTGTCCTTGTCCATCAATTCAAAACCGACCGTGCTTTCCCGGGGCAGGCCCATCCCTGCCAGCTTGAGTCTGATTTCATGTACCTTGTCTTCGGGAACCGCGATACCGCTGTTTTCCGACTGTATCCGGTAAGGGACATTCATTTTCTGCAGGGCTTCAATGATTTCAGCAGCCTCTTTTTCCGGCAGTTCGCGAAAAAGATTGGCATATTCCACCCGCTGTGACCATAACACTGCCGCCACGATAAGGGCAATGGTCAGAGCCATGACCACAATGATGCTGACCTGCTGTCCACGTGGTAACTCCATCCAGCCCCGCAGCAGGGGGGAACCGGGCTTGGGGTTGGCACTGGCATCGCCTTCGGCAATGGCGGGAGCCAGGCTATTGTTATCACCGGGACTGATTTCCATGGCGTGCTATTCTGGATTTAAGCGGTAACAGGCTACATGGACATGTTCATGACATCCTTGTAGGCATCCACCAGTTTGTTTCTGGTCTGCAGCATGGATTGAAACGCCAATCCCGATTTTTGCCCGGCTATCATGACATCAGACAGATTGATGCCAGGATCACCGCGTTCAAAGGCTCTGCTCATCTGAGCCGCATATTGCTGGTGGTTGTTGACCGTGTCGATGGCTCCCCGGAGTACGGAACCGAAGTCGACAACCTGATCGGTTCGTGCCTTGAGGGTGGTATCGCGAACCTGATCCTGCATCAGGCGAATCTGCCCCAGTACCCGGTTGATTTCAGTGTTGCTCATTGGTTTGTACCTTCAGGGATGAAAATGAGTTTCGAAGGTCAAAAGCAATGATTGAGCCATTTTTTTAATGTGAGCGTATTCCGCTTTCCGCCGTTAAATTCAGGATTGATCGGTGGCGTGACTGTCGGTTTTTCGTCGCTGATGTGGAGTTGGGGTTAGTCATCGTCCCGTAGGCCGTACTTGCGCAATTTTTCTATCAGGGTGGTGCGGCGCAGGCGCAATCGGGTGGCAGCCCGGGCCACGACGCCATTGGACTCTTCCAGTGCCTGACGAATCAGTTCAGATTCCACCTGATTGATGTGTTTACGCAGGTCAAGCCCTTCCTCCGGTAAGCGTATCGGGGACGAAACGAAGGGGGGAGGCTCGTTCATTATCGAAAGAATCAGTTTATCGTCATCCTGCAGGGCATTGATGCCGGGTTCATCCGGTTCGGCGTAGCGATGGAATTTTTCGGGCAAATCCTTGATATCCACGGTTTGACCGGGATAGAGGATGACCATCCGTTCCATCAGATTGGCCAGTTCGCGGACATTGCCGGGCCAGTGGTGTTGCTGCAACGCCTCCATGGCCCGGGGGGATAGCGTGATGTCACCCCGGTTTTCTGCCTTGTGGCGGGATAACAGGTCATCAACCAGAAGTGGAATATCCTCCACCCGGTGTCGGAGGGCCGGCACTTCGATGGGAAATACGTTGAGGCGGTAATACAGATCCTCGCGGAACCGGTCCCGGGCGATCTGTTCCTCCAGATTGCGATGGGTGGCAGCAATGATACGCAGGTTGCAGAACAGGGTCTTGTTGCTGCCCACCCGTTCAAATGTCCGCTCCTGGAGAACCCTGAGCAGTTTAACCTGCATGGCCAGGGGCATGTCGCCAATTTCATCCAGAAAAAGACTGCCTCCCTCGGCCATCTCGAAACGTCCCTGGCGGGCAGACAATGCCCCGGTGAAGGCTCCCTTTTCGTGGCCGAACAATTCACTTTCCAGCAACTCCCCCGGTATGGCTCCGCAATTGACCGGAACGAATGCCCTTGCACGCCGTTGGGAGTACTGGTGAAGGTTGCGGGCAATGACTTCCTTGCCGGTACCGGATTCACCCAGTATCAGCACGGTGGTATCGGAATCTGCCACTCGCTGGATCAGTTGGCGGGTGCGTTGAATGGCTGCACTGGAGCCGGTCAGGCTGCGTAACAACGGAGGTCTGGCTCCCGTTGTTCCGGTGCGGAGCGTAATGATGTGATCCAGATCAGCCTTGAACAGGGGCAGGTTGGTTGGCCAATGCAGCAACCGGGCTACCCGTCCTGCCTCAATGTTGGGAACCACGGGTCGGCTTGCCGATTTATCCAGAATGGCGATGACCGGCAACTGGGGGAAGTCCGTTTTGAGCCAGCCGAGTATCGATTCATGCTGACCATCCACCACAAAAAAGACGCACAGAAAATCAGCCTGGCTCTCGTTCAGGAACGACATGGGATTGAGTACCCGTACGTCGTGGTTGAGAAAACCGAGTATGGTGGCTAATTCATGGAAGGCACCGCTTTCGGATTTGACCAGTAAAACACGATGGGAACCCATTAAAACGAACGCTCCGACTGAAGGTTTGGTGTGTATGGACAGGAGAGTGTAGGCCTGGGTCATTATCTGGCCCGTATGAACCGCAGGATTCGCCGTGATGCAGGTACGGTCTCCGTGCGCCCGCAGTTTAACCAACTCGCTGTCAGCGTCAACGTTCAGGCGGGGAAAATTTGTTGTCCTGACGGCGGGGCCGTGGGGAATGGCCTCCGGAAATCCGGCTGGCTTCTTGCCCTAACCTTATCCTGCTTGTTAAATTAGCAGAACTTTTTTTCTACGGTTTCAGGCTCATGTTTTTCAAGCACCTGCGCGGTTTCTTTTCCAACGATCTGTCCATCGATCTGGGCACTGCCAATACACTCATTTATGTTCGGGATCAGGGGATAGTCGTCAATGAGCCTTCGGTGGTGGCGATCCGCGAGGATCGGGCGAGGGGTCAAAAATCCATTGCAGCCGTTGGCAGTGAAGCCAAGCTGATGCTGGGGCGTACGCCCGGCAACATCACGGCCATACGCCCGCTGAAGGATGGAGTCATTGCTGACTTTACCGTGACGGAGAAGATGTTGCAGTATTTCATCCACAAGGTTCACAAGAACAAAATATTCCGTCCGAGTCCCCGGGTGCTGATCTCGGTACCCTGTGGCTCGACCCAGGTGGAACGTCGGGCCATCAAGGAATCGGCAGCCGGGGCCGGTGCCCGGGAGGTTTACCTGATTGAGGAGCCCATGGCGGCGGCCCTCGGGGCAGGCCTGCCCGTCCATGATGCTCTGGGTTCCATGGTACTGGACATCGGAGGTGGGACATCAGAAGTTGCGGTCATCTCCCTCAATGGGGTGGTGTATTCGGCATCGGTGCGTATCGGTGGAGACCGGCTGGATGAGGCCATCATGAATTATGTCCGCCGCAATTACGGCACCCTGATCGGTGAAGCCACGGCCGAGCGCATCAAGCATGAAATTGGCACCGCCTACCCCGGCAGCGAAGTCCGGGAAATTGCCGTCAAGGGCAGAAACCTGTCGGAAGGCATTCCGCGCAGTTTTGTGCTGAACAGCAATGAAATCCTTGAGGCCTTGCAGGAACCCCTGCAGGGCATTGTCGGTGCCGTGAAAATTGCCCTGGAACAAACGCCACCCGAACTGGGGGCCGATGTGGCCGAACGCGGCATTATATGTACCGGTGGGGGGGCCTTGCTGAAAGACATTGACCGCCTGATCGCGGAGGAGACCGGTTTACCCGTGTACATCGCCGAAGATCCCATGACCTGTGTCGCCCGGGGCGGTGGCCGCATACTGGAACTTCTCGAAGAAAAAGGCCCGGCTGTCTTCTCGCTGGAATAACCAACCAGCGGAGAGTCCGGCCATCAAGAAAATTTTCACTACCAGCCAGTCCCTCAACATGCGCCTTGCCGCGTGCGTGATTGCGGCACTGGTGCTGGTGGCGGGTGAGCGTCACGGGGCATTTGGCCCGATGCGGACATCACTCGCCGTGGCGGTTTATCCGGTACAACTCATGGTCAGCGTGCCGGTTCGTTTCGTCCAGGATTTGTTCCAGTCGTTAAAGTCCTGTTTGGCACTGCTTGAAGAAAACCACAAGCTTCAGGACGATGTGCTGGTACTCAAAACCCGGCAGCTCAAATTTGCAGCCCTCGAACAGGAAAATATCCGCCTGCGCGGGTTGCTGGATTCCTCCTTCAAGGTGGGGGAGCAGGTTCTGATTGCCGAATTGCTTTCCATCAAACTGGTTCCCTACGAGCATGTGGTTGAAGTCAACAAGGGAACCCGTTTCGGCGTTTATGCAGGTCAACCGGTTTTTGATGCCAATGGCGTGGTCGGACAGGTTTTGCGAACCAACCCCTTGAGTGCGGAAGTCATGCTGATTACTGATCCCAGCCATGCCATACCCGTGCAGGTCAATCGTAACGGCCTTAGAACCATCGCACTGGGTACCGGGCATCTGGATCGGCTGGCACTGCCTTATCTTTCCGGTAATGCCGACATCCAGGTGGGGGACTTGCTCATTACCTCGGGTCTGGGCGGTGTTTTTCCGCATGGTTATCCCGTCGCCACTGTGACCGCCATCGCCTCCCAGGAAAGCCCTTTTGCCAAAATTAGCGCGACCCCGGTAGCCCGGCTCGACCGGAACCGGGAACTCCTGCTGGCCTTCAATAATTCTGAACTCATGCCGCGTTCGCCTGTTCCGGCAGCAGTCGTCCCGGAGTTTCCGGTCAGCCCGGCCAACCGGGCCACCGTAACACCCGTGCCCGAACAAAAACCGGTTTCGCCTTCCCCCAGCCACAAAACGCCGACTGACCATGCCCTCCGCTAAGCCGTGTGTCTTTTGTGTGGTGTCGGTCAGCCTGATTGTGGCCATGGGATTGCGGATCATTCCCTTACCCAAACCCTGGTTTGAAGCCAATCCCGATTGGGTAGCCCTGGTTTTGCTGTACTGGACCATGGCCATACCCGAGCGGGTGGGCCTGGGCACGGTCTGGCTGATCGGATTACTGACCGATGTGCTGGTGGGGCGGATTATGGGGCAACATGCCCTGGCCTACTCCGTTTCCGCCTATTTTGGCCTCAAATTGTACCGCCGTCTGCGGCTTTACCCGATGCCCCAGCAGTCACTGTGGATCATGGCGTTTCTGCTGGCCAATCAGTTACTTATTTTCTGGACCCAGAACCTGGAGTATGTTCACACCCTGGCCTGGACCTATTGGTTGCCTTCGCTGACCGGTGCCATTGCCTGGCCTGCGATTCTGGTTTTGCTCAGACGAATACGGCGCCATTACGGCATATCCTGATGGGCGAAACCTTTAAATTCAAGGATACACTCCAGGAAAACCGTTCGTTTCTGAACCGGATCGTCGTCAGCGTGCTGTTCATGATGCTGGCCAGTCTGGTGCTGGTGGTGCGGCTGGTCTATTTACAGGTGGTGGGGCATGAGCATTATTCAACCCTGTCACGGGACAACCAGATCAAGATATCGCCCCTGGCACCCGCCCGTGGGCTGATTTTTGACCGTAATGGCGAGGTGCTGGCCGACAATGCCGCCACCTACAGTCTGGAAGTGATTCCCGAGCAGGTGGGGAACCTGGATCACAGCAATGTGAAGTTGGGCAAAGCTGGTCGCAAACGCCACATGGGCATTCGCCCGACGGTGCGCGGCACGGCGATGAGCCCGCGGGATCACCCGCATGGCGGCGGCGAAGGCCGGCAGCCGGCTGGTATGCCGGGTCCTAAATCGCCTTGGGGCCGCCCGACTCGGGGGTATAAGACACGCCGCAACAAGAAGACGAACCAGTTTATTGTGCGGCGGCGCAACCAGGGCACTCGCTAGGCGCCACTTGTTG
>CAIVXW010000381.1 GCA_903910005.1 uncultured Methylococcaceae bacterium | reverse complement strand
GCTGGGTTCACCGGTTGGCAGGGGCGTGGTGTTCACCCGCCTGAATTCGGATAATGCCAGGGCAATTACGACCAGGCCGGAACAACCCAGGACTGCACCCAGAATGGGGGACAGCAGGGTGACGGCCAATGGCATTACCTGATCAAGGCCGAAGGTAAGAAATGCCAGAATCAAGGCGATAACGGGAGGCGGACAGCGCAGTAAATGATTCATGATGTTCTGATTGTTATCAAAGGGTTACTGGTTATTCATTTTTGCAGGGCGTCCAGTCGATGCTGCAAATCATCACGCCAGGCCGCCGAGAGGGCAGGAATGGCAAGAGCCTGTTGCAGAATAGCCACCTGCCTGGGATTTTTGATAATGGCCAACAGGGCATCACGGACGGACAGTCCGGAGACGCCGGGTTCGAGGCAGGATAGCTCATCGCCGACCTGCAACCAACCGCCCTCAAGGACACGCAGATAAAACCCGGTACGTCCCGAGTGCAAAAAGCGTTCTACAAACCCCGGATCCGCCATTTTGAGTCCGAGTTTGAAACAGGGCACCCGCGGCTGGGTCACCTGGGTAATGACGCTGCCAATCTGCCAGATATCGCCAATACAAACCTGCTCATCCGGCATTCCGCTCAGGGTCAGGTTTTCACCAAACTGGCCATAAGGATACGCAGGCTGGCCAGGAGCCGATTCCCAATAGCGATAATTTTCATGGGTATAGGCATACAGGGCTTTATCCACCCCGCCATGATTGTTTCGGTCTACCTGAACATCACCCTCCAGACCATTACCATCCACCCGAACCGCGCCATCAACCGGTTCCTTGTAGATACCGGTTGCAATGGCTCGGTCACGGTATTGTACCGTCCGGGAGCAGGCCCGATTGAGGCTGAGAATGAATCGCCGATTAGTCATGGTCATGTGCAAAATTTATCGACAAGGTGACTGCCCTGACCGGCCTGAAGGACATCCGGTGAACGGGGCTGGCTCCCAGTGTTTTGAGGGACTGCCGATGCAGTTCGGTTGGGTAGCCCTTGTGCCGACTGAAACCGTAACCGGGAAACAGACTATCCAGCACATCCATTTCCTGATCGCGGACAACTTTGGCCAGTATGGATGCGGCGGAAATCACTGGAATCAGCGCATCGCCCCTGATAATCGCCTCCCCCGGGCAGTCAAGGGCAGGATAACGGTTGCCATCCACCACCGCCCGGTCGGGTTTGACCGGCAAGGCACGAACGGCCCGCGTCATGGCCAGGAGTGAAGCCTGAAGAATGTTGATCCGGTCAATTTCAGTCGCTTCCGCCCGGCCAATCGCCCAGGCGACGGATTGCTCGCAAATCAGGGTTGCCAGCCTTGTCCGTTTGGTCGGGGTCAATTTTTTGGAGTCGGTCAGTTCTCCCTGCCACTCGAGATCAGGCAGAAGAATTACGGCGGCGGCAATCACCGAACCGGCGATGCACCCCCTACCTACTTCGTCCAGTCCGACCAGGTACATGACAGTCAGCGGATGATACTGCGGTCGGTTTGCCGCAGAAACTCTGCCATGCAGGCAATCTCCGGCGTGTCCTGCGACATTTCAACCAGCGTCTGCAGAGCCTCTTCCAGTTTGAGTCCGGATTTGTAAATGGTTTTATAGGCCTTGCGAATCTGTCGAATGGTTTCCGAACCATACCCAAACCGTTCCAGGCCAACATTGTTAATGCCACGTGGTTTGGTAGGGGTACCGCCAATCATGACATAGGGAAGGACATCGCGACTAATGACACTGCCCATACCGGAGAAACTGAAGCGGCCAATTTTGCAAAACTGGTGTACCAGGGAAAATCCACCCAGGATGGCATGATCATCAACCCGAACATGCCCGGCCAGCGAAGCTCCGTTGGCCATGATGACATTATCTCCGATCAGGCAGTCATGGGCCACATGGGTATAGGCCATTAGCAGATTGCCGTGGCCTACCCGCGTGATTCCCCTGTCCTGGACGGTGCCTCGATGCAGGGTGGCATACTCGCGTATGACATTATTGTCGCCAATTTCAAGCGACGTGATTTCTCCGCAATACTTCTTGTCCTGCGGGTCTTCCCCAATGGATACAAACTGAAACAGGCGGTTATTGCGGCCAATCCGGGTCGGACCCTTGATGACGGCATGGGAACCTATCCAGGTACCCGACTCAATAACCACATTCGGGCCAATGACCGTATAAGGCCCTACGCTGACCCCGGAAGCCAGTTCCGCCGCCGGATCAATGATGGCCGTGGGATGAATCAAGACTGCCGCTCCGCAGCGGCGCACATGATTTCTGCACTGGCTACAAATTCACCATCCACCTCGGCCTTGCAGGCAAACGCCCAGATATTACGTTTGTGGCGCAGGTAGGTGGCCTCAAGCATGAGACGATCACCCGGAACAACCGGACGCTTGAACCGAACCTTGTCCAGTCCCACCAGGTAATAAGTCATCCCCTTGCCCAATACTTCAGGTGCGGTTTCAGATGCCAGCAATCCGGTGGCCTGGGCCAGTGCCTCAATAATCAGCACACCCGGCATGATGGGCAATTCGGGGAAGTGACCGGTAAAAAAGGGTTCGTTGTAGGTGACGTTTTTCAGGGCCAGCAGTCGCTGACCCGGCTCGACCTCAAGCACACGATCCACCAGCAAAAAAGGGTAGCGATGGGGAAGATATTCCTTTATTTTTTGAATATCCAAGTTTTTATTCCTGTAGTTATGGGTTGAACATTAAATTCGGCAAACAGGAATGGCATCCTCAGCGTTTAAAACTGGATTCGAGTTTGCGCTCGACCTTGCCGGTGACATCAATCGTATCACTGGCGTATACCACCCCGTCGGTCAGCAATAAATCATAATTTTCATCTTTTGCCAACGTCTGAATGGCTTCAAAAATTTCCTTTTGCAGTTTGGTAAGTTCTTCATTGCGGCGCAGATTGAAATCTTCGCGGAATTCATCCTGCAGGCGTTTGGCATCCCTTTTTCGACTGATGAGGTCCTTGTCCAGCCGTTGCCGTTCTGAATCGCTCATGATGGCAGCATCCCGGGTAAGCCGCTCTTCCATTTGTTTGATATCCTTTTGTTCTGCCAGAAGTTTTTTGTCACGCGGGGCAAATTCGCGCTCCAGATCCTTTTTGGCCTTTTCCGCCTGGGGTGCCTTTTCCAGCAGGCGGGCCACGTTGACAAAGCCCACCTTGAAATCAGCCGCCCCTGCACTCAGGCTGAATAAAACGCCAGACACCGCTAAAAGCATTACTTTTCTGAACATGATCACGTCTCGCAAACGATAAAATGGGAAATATACGGGGTTTTCTATCAGAACCCGGAACCAAACGAGAACTGGAAGTACTGTACCTTGTCGTTGCGGGTCGCATTGATGGGCTGGGCCACACTGAATACCAAAGCCCCGAACGGCGACAGCCAGCGAGCCGACAGCCCGGTGGAATAGCGCAAGTCACCGATATCCAGATCCCGTTTGAACACATTGCCCGCATCCATGAAGGCTCCCAACCTGACTGTCTTGCTTTCTTCCATGAAAGGCACCGGAAAATAGAGTTCAGCCGTTCCGGCCAGTTTGCTGGCTCCACCAAAGGGAAGGTTTTTGCTGTCACGAGGCCCCAGGGTATTGGGCTGAAAGCCCCTGACCGATTGCGGGCCACCGGCAAAATAGTTTTCAAAGAAGGGCAACTCATGGGTATTCCCGTACCCGTCGCCGTACGCCACTTCACCTTCGACCATGAAGGTCAGATCCCGGGCAATGGGAAAGTACTGCTGCAATTTGAGGCTGGCCTTGTAATAATCAATATTGCCGACCGGCACCGTCCCCAGCAGCGAAACCCGCTGCGCACCGCCCCGGGTCGGCATCAGCGCACGGTTCAGGGTATCATGCGTTAATCCGGTCGCAAGTGTCACGGTGTCGAATTGCTTGCCGTAACGGTCCATGAAATCATAAATTTGCTGGGAGGAGCGATCCGACGCCGACAGGCTGGTGTTTTCATAATCAAGGTTGAAACGAAGGCTGTCGAATTCGTTGAGTGGAATCCCCATGTTGATGCCGGCATCAAGAACATTGGTATTGTAGCGGGCAATGTTCATCTGGGCGGCATTGGTTTTACGGTAGCCTATGTCAAACCCGCTGCTGATACCGTCCAGTGTGGTATAGGGATTAAGATAGCCAACCTTGTAAATGGTATTGACGAAACTGTTGTTGAAGGTCAGGTTGACCCGCTTGCCTGAGCCAAACACATTGTCTTGCGAAACACTGGCGTTGAAAATCACGCCTTGTGCCTGGGAGTATCCGACCCCGGCCATCAGGTTGCCTGAGGGTTTTTCCACCACGGTGTAATTGACGTCAATCTGGTCGGCAGTACCGGCGGTGGCCGGGGTTTCAACATTAACCTCCTGAAAGTATCCCAACCGTTCCAGTCGGGTTTTGGAGCGTTCGATCTTGCTGCTGGACGCCCAGGCCGCCTCCATCTGCCGCATTTCCCGCCGGAGGACTTCGTCCCGGGTTTTGCTGTTGCCGTGAAAATTGATGCGGTGGACATACACCTGCTTGCCGGGATCGACAAAAAAGGTGATGGTCACGGTTTTTCCGGCTGCGTTGATGTCTGGTACCATGTTGACATTGGCAAAGATATACCCTTCATCGCCCAGGCGATCCGAAATCGCCTTGGCTGTCTCGGTGGCCAACTTGCGGGAAAAAGTATCGGATGGGCCGATC
The DNA here is from genome assembly GCA_903910005.1 of uncultured Methylococcaceae bacterium. Classification (GTDB taxonomy): domain Bacteria; phylum Pseudomonadota; class Gammaproteobacteria; order Methylococcales; family Methylococcaceae; genus CAIVXW01. Next base: position 161 of record CAIVXW010000381.1, on the reverse strand, counting down.
TTGACCAGGCGGGTCAGTTCTCCGGGAGGGACGATCAGTCGGCCAGTCAGTTTGACTTCACTAACCGTATGGACTTCGCCCTCCCTGACATTGACGTTGATGTATATCTCACGCTTGTCGGGCGTGATGGATACCTGGGTAGATTCTACCTCGAAATTGAT
>CAIVXW010000380.1 GCA_903910005.1 uncultured Methylococcaceae bacterium | reverse complement strand
GCTGGGTTCTCACGCTGTCATCCCGCATCAGTGCGTAATAACCCACATACCCGTCGTAGCCGGTTTTACGGGTCAAATTGCCTTCGGCCATGGCCTTGATGACCTTGCCAAAGTCCTTGAAGGTAAATTCCAGGATTTCCGTAATTTTGTTGAGTTCCTCACACAACAGCCGGAAAAACCCGTCCTTGCCCTCGAGCTGAATACGGTTATGCAGTTCGCCGCCCTTGATGGATTCAACCAGTCGCTGGATATCCTGCTCGGCATTGACCTCGGCGGTTTTGTTGGCCCACTCAACCACCGTACCAAAGCGGTTACCCTGGTTGTCCAGAATGGGGTTGGCAATGATCTGGAAGTGGCCATCCCCGACCTGCACCTGTGACCGGTGGGTTCCGTTGAGGCGTTCGATGATGCGGCGTTGATGGGACGGATCCCGGTGGAACGCATCCATGTTGACACCCAGCAGTTGATCGGCCCGAAAGTTGGGCAAACCTCGGCGCAATTCACTTTCAGCCGCCTTGAACATGGCCTGGGCCGAGGTATTCATGTAGACGATGGTATTGGTCTCATCGGCGACCATTACGTTGGTGGTGGTATTGTCCAGTGCGTTTCTCAGTCGCAGGCTTTCCTGGGTCAGTTGGCGTTCGCGCTCAGCCTGCAGGGTTTCCTGGGTACGATCCGCCCACTCGACCACGGTACCAAAACGCTGGCCGTGTTCATCAATAATGGGGTTGGCGATGATTTCCAGTACCCGGCCACCGACCTTGAGATGGCTGCGAAAGGTGGTTGTCAGGCGTTCCAGCAGGCGTCTTTGATGCGATGGATCCTTGTGGAAGGTATCGATATGGGTGCCGATCAGACGATCGGCGTTGAACTCCGGTATATCCTTGCGTAAATCCGATTCCACCGTGCGAAACAATTCCATGGCGGTGCGATTCATGTAGATGATGTGATGACTGGCATCGGCCACCATGGTACAGGTTGAGGTAACATCCATCGCCAGCTTCAACCGGTGCATTTCGGCTTGTTTTTCCTGAAGTTTGCGCAGGCTGTGGGCGATGTCTTCATTTTCTGCCAACAGCGGCAAATTGACGGAAACCTGGCTTTCACCAGCCCTGATCCGGTCAATGATGGTTTTTACCTGGGCGAGACTTTCCGACAGTAACCGGGCTTTGCCAAACGTGAACATGCTTTTTCTCTCTGGGTTTGTGATCTGAACAGGCTGGAAATTCAGGAAAACGGGGTGGCTATCATCAGGCTTCAGTGCCCGCGTCGTGTTCTTCGGGCTGGCGTCCCGGGTGGTGCAGAATTCTGTCAACTTCCAGCAGCATGATCATCCGCTGTCCCACCGTTGCCAGACCGCGCAGGAAACGGGTATTGACCCCAACGCCAAATTCGGGGGAGGGGGATATCATGTCAGTGCGGATGTCCACCACATCGGAAACCTGATCGACCACAAACCCTACCACAGGCTGGCGATCATCCTGCTGAAGTTGCAGCACGATAACGACCGTAAGGGGGGTATATTCGGTAACCGGCAGGTTGAATCGATCCCTCAGATCGATAATGGGTACGATGGCCCCCCTGAGGTTGATGACGCCTTTTTCATAAGAGGGTACGTTGGGAATGCGGGACACCGGTTCCCAGCCCCGAATCTCCTGGACTCTGAGAATGTCCACGCCATATTCCTCATCTCCCAGGATAAAGGTAAGGAATTGTTCCGGCTTGCTCATGGCCACGGCCTCAATGGCAGGTGATGATGGAGGGTGAAATTCATGGGGCGGTCGGTGGCAACTCGCGAATCTGCTGACGTGAGAGGTGCATCAAACCCGGAATGTCGAGAATCAGGGCCACAGAACCATCACCCAGAATGGTGGCTCCGGAAATGCCGGGAACCTTGCGGTAGTTGTCTTCAAGGGATTTGATCACCACCTGCTGCTGGCCCAGGATGTTATCAACAAACAGCCCGCACCGCCCGCCCAGTCCTTCCACCACCACAACCAGGCCTTCGGTCAACCGGGTTGAACGCACACTCCTGATGTTGAAAACCTCATGCAGGCGCACGATGGGCAGGTATTCGTCACGCAGGTGCAGGGTTTCTCCCTTGCCTGCCAGGCGGTTGATCTGGTCAGGTGCCAGGCGAATGGACTCGATGATCGAGACCAGGGGCACAATATAGGTTTCATCGCCGACTGCGATGGTTTGTCCGTCCAGTATGGCCAGCGTCAACGGCAGGTGAATCAGGAAACTGGAGCCCTTGCCAGCCTCGGTCTGAATGATGATGTTCCCACCCAGCGACTCAATGTTTTTCCTGACCACATCCATACCGACGCCCCGACCTGATATGTCACTGACCTGTTCTGCCGTGGAAAATCCGGGGGCGAAAATCAGTTCGTGGATTTGCTGGGGCGACAACACGGCATCCGCATCGACCAGGCCGCGCTGTACCGCACGATCCAGTATGGCCCGGGCATTCAGACCCCGGCCGTCGTCCGCTACCTCAATGACGATGCTGCCACCACGGTGATAGGCATTGAGCGTGACCAGGCCCGTCTCCGGTTTGCCCAGCAACCGCCGTTCGTCGGGGGGTTCCACACCATGATCCAGACTGTTACGGATCAGATGTACCAGTGGATCGGCAATCTGTTCAATGACGGTCTTGTCGAGTTCGGTTTGTTCTCCGGACACTTTCAACTCAACCCGTT
>CAIVXW010000379.1 GCA_903910005.1 uncultured Methylococcaceae bacterium | reverse complement strand
TTCGATGTTGGCGTACACCGCCCGGTAGTCGCTGGTGGCATTGAGGTAGCTGATCAGAGCCAGCAACGAGGTGGTTTTGCCGGTCTGGCGGGGGGCGTGCAGCACGAAATAGCGTTTGGTTCGGATGAGATCCAGTACGTCGAGATGATCAATGCGGGCCAGGGGATCAATCAGATAATGATCCGATGCTTCAGACGGACCGGCGGTATTGAATTGGCGTGGGTAGGTCATGGGGGTTCCTGTGGATTAGCGTGGTGAGGGGTGCAGGGTGTGGTGTAGGGTGGTGTTGTAGGGTGGATAAGTGAAACGCATCCACCCGAGCCGCTTCAGGGTATCGGCCCCGGTGCCGCCGTCGAGTGAATCCAGCCCGTTCCCCCCAGCAGCAGATCACCGCCGGTCAGTCCCGACGAGGGGTGGCGTGGAGCGGCCATCCTGGCCGCTTGTGGGTGAATGGCCTTACTCGTCCCACGGTTTACCCCGGGCCCGGGTGGCGTCGTGGTAGTACTGGTATTTGATCAAGCCTTCCTGGCCGTGGCAATTGACACAGAAGGTGCCGGATATGCCCTGGTGGTGGAGAAAGCTGTCGCTGTGGGTGCCTTCCAGGTTGTCGGTGTTGGTGGACAGTTGCATGGCGGGTACGGAGCGGGTTTTGTGCTGGCGCGGGTCGAACACGTGCGGTTCGTGGCAGGTCACGCAGCCAATCCGGCCCAGGGTGGCGTCATGGCCTGCGTCATCCAGCAGCGGCATGGCCGGATCGGTGGAACGCAATATCAGCCCCCGCGACGGATGACTGAAATGACGGATGGTTTTGTCGGCTGCCAGGCCATCGGTCTGGTGGCAGTTGAGGCACAGCCGGTCGCGCTCAAACGGCGTCTCATCCACCGCAGCCTGGCCACTGGCCGGTCGTGCCGCAACCGGTTTGACTGCCGACAGGGCCCGTTGCCCGGCACGTCCCCGGTGCAGGCTATGACAGGTACCACACAGGCCGGATTGGGCCGGTGTCTGGTCGAAGGCATTGTGGCTGGTTTTGGCCGTGATACGCAGGTCATGATCGGTTCCGGCCACGGTTTGCTTGTGGGCATGACAGTAACTGCACAACTCGCCGTTGCGGTCCGTTTCAACCAGGGCGGCGGTGGCCGGTTTGCCCCGGTGGACGGCATGGCAGCTCAGGCAGGTCACCGTTTCCTGTCGCTGGCCGTTCAGGGTGACGGGTTCTTCCAGTGTGACATTGACCGGATGGATGCCCTTGAAGCGGGCCTCTTCGCGGTTATCGGCATGTTGCCGTTTGTGGCAGCCCTGACACAGGGCTTCGGCACTGGCAATGCCTTCAGGCAGCAGGTCGGTGCCAACCTGGCCCTGATGCACCGGATGACAGGTGCCGCAGTTTATCTCGGTAATTTTGCGGCCACGCCACTCCAGTGGCTGTTCCGGCCTGAAATTGACCGGATGGATGCCCTTGCGATGCGCTTCCTCCCGCCCGTTGGCCGTTTGCCGTTCATGGCAGCGGCCACACAACTCGCCCCGGGCGGTCGGCAGGGCAGTCAGAACGCCGTCCCCGTCCCCGCCGTGAATCTGGTGGCAGGACTGGCAGATCAGGGTATCTTCGGGGCCGGTCACGGCACCGTGCTGGCGCAGCACATCCGGCAACCCCCGGTGCAGTTCAGGCTGGCTGGCATGGTCGCTGGCTTGCGGCTGCGGCGGATGCCGCAGGTGCAGACCCAGCGGATGGTTATGCCCCTGACGAGCCGCCGCCGTGTCAGGACGGGCTTCGCGCCCCTTGGACGCATGGCAGCGTTCACACAGGTCACCGCCCCGGTTGGGCACCCTGAGCCAGGCATTGCCGTGTCCGGCGTACAGGGTTTCGGCCTGGGCGGTATCGGTGTGCGGGGTGTGGCAACTGGTACAGGTCAGGCGTTGGTGTGCATCCAGCGGAAAGTCCCGGGGCAGTTTGTCCTGGCGCGGATTCAGGCGGGCATGACGCTGGCGTTCCGCCGCTGATTCATACAGGGTGGGATGTTGGGCCGCCCGGTGGATGCGGGTGCGTGAATCCATCACCGGACCCTGATGGCAACTGTAGCACATGCGGAAGGAAGCCTCCGGCAGGATGCCGTCGGCGTCCCGATCCCTGACCGCCGCCGGGGCTTCGCTGGCCCAGGACAAATGACACTGGATGCAGTTTTTCTGCGACAACGCCACCGGATGGCCGTCCGGTTCGGCGGGCCGGTCAGGTGTTTCAGTCAGCCTCAGCCGGACAACCCGGCTGGCACCGGTTTCTGCCACATACAGGGTATCGTGCTGAAAGGCCAGCCCGGAAGGCGTATCCAGTTGCAGGGGCTGACCCTGTTCATCCCGCAACAGTCCCCGGTATTCGCCCCGCTCGAACACCTGAATGTGGCCAAAATAGGCATCACTGAGATAGAGGCGGTCACGGGCCGCATCCAGGGCCAACCCGGTAGGACGGTAGAGTTCCCCGTCCGAGAGACCGAAGCGACCGACCCGGGAAAAAAATCGCCCGGTTTTGTCGAATACCTGAATACGGGCATTCAGGATGTCGGTCACGTGCAGGTAGCCGTCACGGTCCACCGCCATTTGCCCCGGATACTGAAACCGGCCGTTCTGCTCACCGCGTCCACCGAAACACGGCAGGGTCTCACCACTTTGCCAGCGTAGGCGACAGACACGCTGGGTTGTGCGATCCGCCCAGTAGATCGTGTCATCAATCACGGTCACCGCCACCGGCTCCGGCGGAACTGAACCGGTCGCATCGCTGAGGGGAATGATTGTCTGACGGGCCGAGGAGGGCTCCAGCCGAATCAGGCGATGATGGCCGGTATCGGCAATCAGCAGCCACGACTGGCCGTCGATGCTACCGGCCCACAGAGCCAGTGCCCCGTCCAGCCCCGGCTGGTACTGGCGCGATACCGACCCGTCTGCAGCCAGAGCCAGCACCCGCCGGTTCACCCCATCCAGTACGAACACCTGCCCGCTGGCAGCCACGCTGACCGCCGTAGGCTGATCCATACCGGCCTGAAACAGGCGTTGCTGCTGGATCACCGGCACAGCCCACGCAAAGTGGCTGAGCAGCAGCAGGCCGATGCAGCAAAATCCGATGGCAATACGCTGGATTGTGGTCATGTGTCTCATTGTCTCGTTTTATTCCGGCAAGGTCAGGGGGCGGTGGTCGGTTCGGAAGTGACGGTTCCTGATTGAAGCGAATGGGCCGAAACGCTATCCTTCCCTGTTCTGTCGGCACCCCGGTGGCTCTGCAAGACTTGCACCCACCGGGCAAAACGGGCAGCCATGCCTTAAGTTGCGAGCCGAATTCCAGCCACCTCATCAACCCATCCCGATGCAGCACGATCCACTTTATCAACATCTGACCGACGAGGCCGGAACAATCACCTGGCAGGAGTTACAGCCTCATTTCGCCAGGGGCGTACTGGTTGTGGTGGCCGAGTCACTCGACCTGATCGAGGTGGCAACCCGTTTCGCCCGGGATGAGCAGGATGCGGTGGCCCGATGGGCCACGACCGGCCAGGTGGCCAGGGCCTGCGACGCCGACGCCCGACGCTGGATCCTGGCCAATCCGCTGCTGCAAGCCGTGGTGGTCGCTCCGTGGGTACTGGTGCAGGAACCGCGGCGACACTGAGACTTCCGGGGGTACACCCCGACTCCTTTCCCCTTCGTTCAACTTACAGGTAAATTTCCATGCGACCGATCATTATCCTTTTTCTGTCCGGTTTCGTTCAGGCATTACAGGCTGGCGAGTTCGTTCCAGCCGATGGCCCTCCCATCAAGGATCAGTATATTGTGGTACTCCGGGACGAGATGCCGCCTCAGGCACGTGAAGGCCTGCTCAGGGCACTGGCCGGTTCTTCCCTCAAGGGTGTCTATCAAAAGGCTCTCAACGGTGGCGTGGTGACCATGCCCCAACAGCGGGCCGAGGCACTGGCCCGTAATCCGAACGTGGCCTACGTGGAACAGGATGCCACGGTGTGGGCTTCTGCCACCCAACTCCCGGCCGTCTGGGGTCTGGATCGTATTGATCAGGCCCAACTGCCGCTCAACAATCTGTACAACTACACCCAAACCGGGAGCGGAGTCACGGCCTACGTCATCGATACCGGCGTCCGTTACGATCATGTCGATCTGGCAGGACGGGCCACTCCGGGAATGGATGTGTTCGGTGGAGACGGGTCGGATTGCAACGGGCATGGCAGCCATGTCGCCGGCACGATTGGCGGCATGACCTACGGCGTTGCCAAATCGGTCAATCTCGTTTCGGTGCGGGTGCTGGATTGTAACGGTTCCGGTTCGATCAGCGGGGTCATTGCCGGGGTGGACTGGGTTACGGTCAATCATTACACACCAGCCGTTGCCAACATGAGCCTGGGCGGTGGGGCCAGTACCTCGCTTGATACGGCTGTCACCAACTCCATTCGCTCAGGTGTGACCTATGCCATCGCCGCCGGCAATGCCGCCAAGGATGCCTGTCTGACCTCTCCGGCCCGGGTCAGGGAAACCGGTGCCCTGACGGTAGGTGCCACCACCTCAACAGACGCACGGGCATCCTACTCGAATTATGGCAAATGCCTCGACCTGTTCGCCCCAGGCTCATCAATCACGTCGATCTGGAACAGCGGTACCACTGCCACCAACACCATCAGTGGCACCTCCATGGCTACGCCACACGTGGCCGGGGTGGCAGCCCTCTACCTTGAAAAAGACCCGTCCGCGACCCCGGCCTCGGTTCGCAACGCGGTCGTGGCGGTTGCTACCCGCCGCGCAGTCAGTGCGGCCGGCAGAAACTCCCCTGACGCCCTGTTGTATTCAGTAGTGCCCTGACAGGAACGACAAGCCTGCCCTTCCCATGAATGGGCTGTTTCTCCTGCTGGTTTTGTTACTCCACACCGCCCCGGCCCGGGCCGGGGCGGACGCAGACGATCCGCCGGGCCTGCAACTGTCCGCCGATCAGGACGGTGCGGCCGGTCTGGTGCTGACCACGCTCCAGTCGATTGACCGGAGTGAGGAAATTACGGCCACCGGTCAGGTACTGGACATACAACCCCTGCTCACCCTGCGTGCCCGTTACCAGGCCGCCCTGGCCGATGTAGCACTGACCCGGGCCGCCCTGACACTGGCCGAGCGTGACCGCAACCGGGTTGCCGCCCTCAACCGCGAACAGATCGTAGCCGGGCGTGTACTGATTGAGGCGGAAACCCGCCATCAGGGCGATGCGGCCCGTCATCAGGCAGCGACCCGGCAGGTAACGGCCCTGCACAATGAGGCGATTCAGACGCTGGGACAGGAACTGGCACGTCGGGTTCTGACCGGGCAGGATGGCCTGCTCGACGACTGGATACACCAGCGACGTGTGCTGATTCTGGTTTCCCTGCCGCAAGGCCTGGCTGTACCGCTGAATTTTGCCACGGTTCAGGTCAGCCGGGAGCTTGACCGTCCGACCGCCAGAGCGGCCCGGCTGTTGTCCGCCGCCCCGGCCACCGACGCGCTGACCCAGGGCGAAACCTTTTATTATCACGCCGCTGCCGAGGGACTACGCAGCGGAATGCGGTTACAGGTCTGGATCCCTGGCCGCAACACCGCCAAACCCGCCGTCTTGCTGCCCTACCGCGCCGTTGTCTGGCAGGATGGCAAGGCCTGGGTTTACCGGCAGGACGTTCCCCGCCACTATGCACGGGTGGAAATTCATGCACACCAGGACTATGGCCCTGACTGGCTGGTAAACGAGGGACTGGAGCCGGGCGATCGGGTAGTGGTGAGCGGAGCCCAAACCCTGCTGTCCGAAAGCCTGAAACGGCAGATTCCCGCCGAGGATGATGACTGATGCTGTCGACCCTGATCCGGTTCTCGCTGCAACGGCGCGGCCTGGTCATCACTCTGGCCGTATTGCTGCTCATCTACGGCGGTCTGGGGCTGTGGCAGGCCGGGCTCGACATTTTTCCCGAATTTTCCGCTCCCAGAGTCATTATCCAGACTGAAGCCCCCGGTTTGACGGCAGAACAGACCGAACTACGGGTGACGCTTCCGCTTGAACGGCACCTGGCCGGTTTGATCGGACTGGAAAGCCTCAGCTCGGAATCCATCCAGGGGCTTTCGGTGGTGACGGCGGTTTTTGCCCCGGACCGCCCGATTCACACGGCCCGTCTGACGGTCGGCGAACGTCTCGCCACCCTGGCGGGTGAACTGCCGGAAGGTACCGGCCCACCGGTGATGGTTCCCCTGTCATCGTCCTCGGCGACCGTACTGACCGTGGGCGTGTACTCGGATCAACTGGACCTCATGACCTTGCGTGATCGGGTGGACTGGACGCTGGTGCCGCGTCTGCTGGCGGTTGCGGGCGTGGCCGATGTCAATGTATTTGGCGGGGCCATCCGTCAGTTGCAGATTCAGCCGGATCCGGCCCGGCTGTTGCGGTACGGGCTGGGTCTGGAAGACGTGGTGGCCGCCGCCGGTCGGGTCAGTGGCCTGTCGGGGGTTGGTTTTGTCGAAGACAGCAATCAGCGAACCGGGGTACACCTGTCGGGTTTGCCGCAACAGGCAGAGTCGCTGGCAGCGGTCGTGCTGCGCCAGGAAAACGGTCGGCACCTGACCCTGGGCGATGTCGCCACGATTGGCGAGGCGGCCAGGCCGCCGATCGGGGCGGCTGCCATTGATGCCCGGCCCGGCATTGTCCTGATGGTCATCGCCCAATACGGTGCCAATACCCTCAGTTTGTCGCGGGAGCTGGAGCGGGTTCTGGCCCGGTTTGAGCCGTTGCTGCAACGCGAGGGCATCAGGCTGTATCCGCATCTGTTCCGACCCGCCGACTACATCGAACGATCCATCGCCCATCTGGGCGGGCATTTGCTGGCCGGTGGGGGGCTGGTGATTCTGGTGCTGTGGCTGTTTCTGCACAACCTGCGTACCGCCTTCATTTGCGGTCTGGCCATTCCGCTGGCCCTGCTGGCTGCCGTCGTCATTTTGCTGGCAACCGGAGCCAACCTCAACATCATGTTGCTGGGGGGACTGGCCATCGCCCTGGGTGAGGTGGTGGATGATGCCATCATTGACACCGAAAACATTGAACGACGCCTGCGGGAAAACCGCCTCAACCCGGCTCCCCGCCCCACCTTCCGGGTGGTATTGCGTGCCTCGCTGGAAGTCCGCAGTTCGGTGGTTTATGCCAGCTTCATCGTGGCTCTGGTATTTGTGCCGCTGCTGACGCTTGAAGGGGTGGCCGGGCGGTTGTTTGCCCCGCTGGGGCAGGCCTATATCCTGGCGATTCTGATGTCGCTGCTGGTGGCCCTGACCATCACCCCGGCCCTGTGTTATACCCTGCTGCGCCACCAGACTACCCACCGTACACCGCCGGTCATTGCCTGGCTCAAACCGCGCTATCACGCCCTGCTGGCCCGGTTGATGCCCCATCCCGGCCGGGCACTCGGCGGCAGCCTGATGATTGCAGGGCTGGCTCTGGCTGTCCTCCCTACACTGGGGGGCGAATTTTTGCCGACCCTGCGCGAGGGTCATTACATCGTCCACACCAGTAGCCTGCCGGGCACCTCCCTGGCCGAGTCGCTCCGGGTAGGCGGGCAGATTACCCGCCGCATCAAAGAGCTGGCGGCGGTTGAATCGGTGTCGCAGTGGGCCGGGCGGGCCGAGCGCGGGGCGGATACCTACGGCAGCCATTACAGCGAATATGAAGTCAGACTCAAACCCCTGGACGGTGCCGGTCAGCAACGGGTACTTGACCGGTTACGCACGATTTTGGCGGACTTTCCCGGTATCCGCCATGAAATCAACACCTTCCTGACCGAACGGGTTGATGAAACCCTGTCCGGTTATACCGCGCCCGTGGTCGTCAACCTGTATGGCTCGACCCTGGATTCGCTGGATGAAGCGGCCCGGCAACTGGCCGACCGGATCGCCGCCCTGCCCGGAGCGACCGAGGTACAAGTGCGCTCGCCGCCATACAATCCCCGGCTTGATGTCAGGCTCAATCCGGAAAAACTGGCCCGCTACGGCCTGCGCCCGCTGGATGCGGCAGACGCCCTGCGTACAGCCCTGCATGGACAGGTGACGGGAACCTACCAGCATGACAACCAAACCTATACCATGGCCGTCATTCTGCCGCCGAGCGAACGCAGGCTGGATAAAGCCGGACGAATTCCAGTCAAAACGCCGGATGGCCAGATGATCACCCTCGCCCGGGTCGCCGACCTGCAAGCGGGGGAGGGACGCTACAATATCCTTCATCGAGGCGGGCAGCGGGTGCAAACCGTCACGGCCCATATCAACGGACGCGACAGTGCCAGCTTCATGGCGGAGCTGGCGTCCGTCGTCGGGGTGATGCAGTTTCCGCCCGGGGTTTATCCCGAACTGACCGGTGCCGCTGTCGAACAGGGCAAAACCCGCTATCGCCTGCTGCTACACGCCAGCCTGGCAGGGGTAGGGGTGTTGTTGCTGATTTACCTGGCACTGGGCAGTGTGCGCCTGACCGCGCTGACCCTGCTCAACCTGCCTTTCTCCCTGGCCGGGGGGTTAGTGGCCGCACTGGCAACCGGCGGGGTTCTATCGGTGGGAGCCCTGGTGGGTTTCATTACCCTGTTCGGCATTACGGTGCGAAATGCCATCATGCTGATGTCGCATTACCGGCATCTGGTTGTCAATCAGCAACGCGAATGGAATCATGCGACGGCTCTGGAAGGTGCCTGTGAGCGACTGCCCTCCATCCTGATGACGGCCCTGGTAACGGCACTGGCCATGTTGCCGATTGCCCTGAACAGCGATAATCCGGGGCTGGAGATCATGGGGCCCATGGCAGCCATCATCACCGGCGGGTTGATGACTTCAACCCTGTTAAATCTTTTGCTGCTCCCCACCCTGCTGCGCTGGCTGGGTGGATTTGAACATCTTTCCAGGTATAACCCATGATCAATAATTTTCTGCTGATACTGGTCTCCATCATCGGTATTGTGGTGCTGGACGAAGACCCCAGCGGGGTTTCCATTCAGGAATGGATTTTCTTTGGCGTGATGCTCTACGCG